>NZ_JBTSEG010000010.1:0-90610 GCF_054605375.1 Sulfuriferula sp.
AAAAAAATGGACCATGCCCATCCAGAACTGGCGCAATGCAATGAGCCGATTTATTATCGCCTTCGAGGATCGACTTCAAGGACATATTTAAACGCGGGGCAGTTACACAGAATTATTTACAGGCTCTTAATGAGGGAGCATTGTCATGCTATATACAATCGCAGTTGTGTTAATTATTTTATGGTTGCTGGGTATGGTCACATCCTACACATTAGGCGGATTCATTCACATTCTTCTTGTGATTGCTATAGTCGTAATATTGCTCAGAGTGATCAGTGGCCGGCCTCCGATATAACCGGCCGGCGGCGGAGATATTATGCATACAGGACCGGTAGTCAAACTGGTGCTGTCTCGCCATGTTTCCAAATAATCCGGCCATGCCTGGAACCTGCATGCGCGATATCTGGTGATATGAAGATGACAAAATGGTGAATGAAATGAAATTCGCGCGAGGCTTATCAGCCAGTGCCTTACTTGCTTTACTGATGTCGAGTCAGGCAAGTTTGAGCCACGCCGATGCGCAAGCAGGGGCGGCAATTGCAAAAAACGGAACGGGTGCCGTGTCGGCATGCATGCAATGTCATGGCGCAAACGGCGAGGGTCAGGCCGCCGCCGGTTTTCCTCGGCTGGCTGGGCAAAACAAGGATTACCTGGTCAAGCAGTTGACGGATTTCAAGGCAAAATTGCGTAAAAATCCATTGATGGGTCCCATTGCCAATACGTTGGGTCTTGCGCAGATAAATGATGTGGCGGATTACTATGCCAGCCTGCCCCCTTGGAAAGCTGGCTCAAATCCTGTTCCTGTAACACCTCAAACAACTCATGGCGCACAATTGGCGCATCAAGGAAACTGGGATAAAGGCATGCCGGCGTGTTTTGCCTGCCACGGAGTGGATGGTAGCGGAATACCGCCCCACTTCCCGAGTATCGCCGGACAGAATGCCACTTACATAGCAAACCAATTAAATGAATGGAAAGCCGGAACGCGGATTAACGACCCTGATGGATTAATGAAGGCTGTTGCGGACAAACTCAGCGCCGAAGATATCCGTGCGGTGAGTGCTTATCTGGCGAATCCGAAATAATGACTATTGATGGAGACATGCCATGAATCGATTGATTAATCGACTGACTCAAAATGGCAAATTTCATCCCATGTGGATTGTGCTGGCAGTTATCGGGGTATTGATTGTGGCATCTCTGCTCCTTATTCCTGCCCGCTATGAAGCTGCCAAGGAACCTGCAAGAAACATCGTTGCAACCACTAAAACACCTGCTGTTGCCAATCTGCCGGAACCGGATGCCGGGCAACACGATCCCAAACAAATGTCCGTCAGTACTCAGCCAGTTCATTTCACCCCACCCCCAGAAAGCGATATGCCTTCAGGTGAGATGGGCGACATGATCAAACTCGGCAAAAACATTTTTGTGCATACGCAGATCTATGCAAAAAACCTGGTCGGCAATGGTCTGAACTGCGTCAATTGCCATCTCGACGCAGGGCGCAAGGCTGATTCAGCCCCGCTATGGGCTGCGTATGTATCCTTCCCTGCATACCGAAGCAAGAATCACAAGGTAAACAGCTTTGAAGACCGTTTGGCAGGATGTTTCCGATTCAGTATGAATGGCACACCTCCCGCTTATAACAGCAAGGAGATGCTGGCCTTGACCAGTTATAGTTACTGGCTCGCAACAGGTGCTCCTACAGGCAAAAGCCTTGCCGGCCGTGGTTACCCGAAACTGGACAACCCACCGCAACCACCTGACACTCGGCGCGGCGCCAAGGTTTTTGCGCAAAACTGCGCAATTTGCCATGGGGCTGATGGGCTGGGCACGAAAGTAAACGAACAATATGCGTTCCCGCCACTATGGGGCAAAGATTCCTACAATGCGGGGGCAGGCATGCATAAAGTAAAAAATGCTGCTGCCTTTATCAAAGCCAATATGCCACTTGGCAAAGGGAATTCACTCTCCATACAGGAAGCTTGGGATGTGGCCCAGTTTGTAGACAGCCACGACAGACCTCCTGACCCAAGAACAAAAAAATAATATGTCTATTTCTCCGTGTATAGCAGCTCATGGATGAGCGCAAAATATCCCACGCCTTGCCGGAGAAACCCTCACTTCAGCTGAGGTGCCCGGCCTGCCCTGCGTGCGGCGGCTCGGTAGCCCGCATACATCGCAGGCTCATCGACCGTTTGTTCAGTTTCGTGGTATTGCGTCATCGTTACCGCTGCCTCACATTGGGATGCGGGTGGGTGGGCAATCTCCCGCCGGTTAAGAAATATGCGCCATGAATAATAGAACGCACCAAAAAATGAACCTTGGAAATACCACCAAGCATAATGAGTGATTCAATCGCTGATGCCAAAGGGTAACTGCCAGCCTGTTCATATTGAAACATGCACACACATAAAATGCTGTTTGCTACATGATGATGACTCCAGCGCCACCCAATTCTCGTTTTTTTTCTGGCTGGTTACAACTTAAAAAATTGCTGATCGCTGTCACGGCAGGTTTGCTGATATTGGCTGGCTGCACCAACCTGCCCAATACCAAAACCACCCTGGCCGTGCCAGCGGTCCACGCTGTGCAATTTGATAACGCCAGCGGTGCATTATCAGTAAAGAAAAGCCAAGCCATCCTTACCCAGTTAAAACAGAAAGCCGGCAGCTTGAACATATTGCAAAAACATCTCGAGCTGGAACAGGAAATCAACCCTGACAATCCGCTGGTATTGGGCAACCACGTAACTTTGTTGCAGGATGGGCCATCCACTTACATAGCCATGTTTGCTGCCATCCGCAATGCACAGAACACAATCAATCTGGAAACCTACATTTTTGAGGATGGCAAGGTTGGCGATGAATTTGCAGCGCTGCTACTGGATAGACAGGCGCATGGTGTACAAGTCAACCTGATTTATGACAGCGTGGGCTCACTCGGCACCCCCAAAGATTTTTTCAAGGCTATGGCCGATCGGGGCATCCACGTGGTGGAATTCAATCCCGTAAATCCACTCGCGCCCAATTCTAAAACCTGGCGGTTTAATAATCGTGATCATCGCAAGTTAATGGTGATAGACGGTGAAATCGCCTTTGTAGGCGGCATCAATATTAGCAATGCTTACTCAAGCGGATCTGTTTTACGCCGCAAAAAAAGGAAAAGCGATCCCTCATTCGGCTGGCGTGATACTCATGTCGAAATTAAAGGACCTGCGGTGGCTGAATTCCAGAAGCTGTTTCTGAACGCCTGGCAAAGACAGGATGGCGCGCCGCTTACTCAGAATGACTACTTTCCTCAGCTCCACACGCGGGGAAATGAAATCGTCCGTGCCATGGGCAGTACCGCCAATGACACCACCAATCCTATCTATCAGACCTTGCTCTCTGCCATTAATCATGCAGAACGGCGGATACATCTTACCAATGCCTATTTTGTGCCCGATCCTCAACTGCTTGCGGCCTTGATGAAAGCTGCTCAACGAGGCGTAGATGTGAGGCTGATATTACCGAGCCATAGTGATTCATGGATAGTCTTTAATGCCGGACGCTCTCACTACGACAAATTACTGCGTGCCGGAGTAAAAATCTATGAGCGTCGCGGTTCCGTAATGCATGCCAAAACGGCCACCATCGATGGCGTCTGGTCGACCATCGGTTCAACCAACCTGGATTGGCGCAGCTTTCTGCACAATGATGAAGTTAACGCAGTCATCCTGGGCAGCGACTTTGCCAACCAAATGGAAACCATGTTTACCAACGACCTGAATCAATCCAATCAGATCGATTTGACGGAATGGAAGCATCGGCCATTTACCTCTCGTTTCAAGGAATGGTTATCCAGACTCCCGGAATACTGGCTCTAAAGTCTTTTTCAACACCTATTGAATATCATGCCCTCATAAATATATTCCGCATGGGAAACGCAATGATATTCAGACGAATTCACATTATGTTCGACAGCGTACAGACCGCATTCCCGCCCATCCATATGATCTCCCCAAGCTTGAAATTCGAACATCAGGTTTCAGGGTTTTAACGATGACCAAATCATTCAGGAGATCAATCATGACCAGAAAAATTTTATCCACATTGGTATTGGCTGGCACATTGGGTATGTTACTCAGCGTTTCCGCCTGCAACACTGTCGCCGGTGCCGGCAAAGATATGGAACGTGCGGGTGATGCGATTCACGACAAAGCCAAAGACGTGCAAAACAACAATTAAGTCATCCACAGACATAAAGATTAAAAGGCTCTGTATGACCAATATGAACGAATTGCGAGCATGCTGCCTGCGCAGCCAGGAGATCCTGGCCGCGAATCGGACAACCGGCTATTCCTGAGCGGCGCGCCATGGCGCGGCCTACCACCGGAATTCGGCGTATGGAACACCGTGTACCAACGGTTTGGCCGATGGTCGAAGAAAGGCGTCCGGCACGCAGTATTTGCCGAACTTGCCCGTGATGCCGACTTCGAGGAGGCTTTCATTGACAGCACCATCATCAAAGCCCACCAGCATGCCGCCGGTGCCTCAAAAAAACGGGCGGACAAGTGCTTGGCCGCTCGCGTGGCGGACTGACCACCAAGATTCATGCGCTGATCGAGGGATTTGGCACGCTGGACATTGGCTGCTGGTCAGACACACGACAGCAAACAAGCCGTTCCCTTGCTTGGCGGTCTACTCCCGTCCGCGGTGGTTGCAGACAAGGCTTGCGACGCCGATGCGCTGATTGCGCACATCCAGGAGATGGCGCTACCGCCGTCATCCCTCCTCGCACCAACCGGCGCGACCAACGTCTTTTCGACAAACATCAGTACAAGCATCGCAACCTCATCAAACGATTCTTTCTTCGCATCAAACATTTTCGCCGCACCGCCTCCCGCTACGACAAACTCGCCGAACGGTTTTCATCGTTCATCGCTATCGTCGCGTCCTTCTTGTGGCTAATATGAATGTCAACAGGCTCTAGCCAGCTGATCCCGGTTATTTTAAATCAGCATTAGGCCAGATTCGGCACCCGTCTGGCCAAACCACCCTTCGGTGTTATCAAATCCAACGCCAGCCATTCAATGACTTCGGCAAAAATACCGTTACCAATTTTAAGCGGCACTCTGGCTACAAAACATCCAGTTCTGTGCGGTATCGTACAGAACTGGATGTAGCAGACCGAATAAACTTGATGTGGATATGGCACTTTATATTAAACGCGTTGCACCCTCCGCGTTACCACCTGTAAAGCCCATGAACTTTCCCAACCAATAACAAACCATCCGTCTCATTAATATTCGGCATCATAAATATGGAAACACAATCTCAAGTCGAGTCGGCAAAGATAGCGAACGATATGGCATCCCTTTCCGATGTCGAACATTTAACCCTGCTTCCCAAGCATGAAACAATCATCGCCCACAGCATTCCGCTCATCATTCTTTCGGTTATCGCGTTGATATTTGTGCTCGATTGGGCGCAGGTTTTTGCCATTTCCATATTGCTCGGTATTTTGTTTGCCTACACACTGAACCCGCTCGTGGCATGGCTTGAATGGATCAAAATCCCGCGTTTAATCGGCGCCACTATGGTGATGCTGGCAGTGGTAAGCATGGTATTGCTGTGCTCCTACGCTTTGCGAGGGCAAATGCAAACCATCCTGGATCAGTTGCCCAAGGCTGCCAGCAAGCTGTCATCCGTGGCCAGCCATTTACCGCGTGGCCAGCTCAGCAACATGCAAAAAGTACAGATCGCCGCAAATGAAATTGAAAAAGCCACCAACCAGGTTGCCGCTACACCCGAGTCCAACAAACGAACCAAGACCTATGTTGTCTTAGACCCGTCTCCGTTCAAGCTGAACAATCTATTATGGTCTGGCTGGCTGGGGGTGATGGCTTTTTTCGGACAAGCCGTCATGGTGTTGTTCCTTACCTATTTTTTACTGCTGTCGGGCGACACCTTTAAACGCAAACTTGTACGCCTGGCCGGGCCGACACTGACTCGAAGGAAAATCACGGTTCATATCCTGGACGATATTAACAACTCCATCCAGAGCTACATGTTCATGTTGTTGATCACCAATGCCCTGGTGGGTATTTTTACCTGGGCAGCCTTTACCTGGCTGGGTCTGGAAAATGCCGGCGCCTGGGCGGTCGCGGCCAGTCTGCTACATATCATTCCCTATTTCGGTCCAGCCGTTACTGCCATGATTACCGGCCTGGCAGCATTCATCCAATTCGATTCCATTTCATTGGCGCTGCAGGTCGCCGGTGCATCATTGCTGGTAGCGACCCTCATCGGCATCCTGGTTACCACCTGGATGACCGGCAGGTTTGCAAAAATGAATACAGCAGCCGTGTTTATTTCCCTGCTGTTCTGGACCTGGCTGTGGGGGATATGGGGCATTTTGCTGAGCATCCCCATCATCGTCATTGTCAGGGTCGTGTCGCAGCATATCGAACAATTACATCCAGTAGCGGAGTTGCTGGGTGACTAAGTGAATTAAATGAGTCGTAAATATTTATAGAAATAATCAGAAAATGTGCGGTTATGTTCGATATCGCACAGAATCATCAGGATAAGTACAAGTAGCATTGAATCAGGAACTATATCTTGCCCCGTTTTTCAGGTCAGAAAATGGCCTTAGTTTAATCTGGAGAATTCACCCTATAGCACTGTAGCCGCGTAGAACCATCTTGTAATGAGTGGTTGCTGGTTGCCAGTCCTCCCCTTCATCAATAAAAACATCGCTACAGGAAAAGACAAAATGAATGCAGTCAAAATGTTAGCAATTGTACTGATCATAGCCGGCGGCTTGGGGCTGGCGTATGGTGGCTTTACCTACACCAAGGAAACGCATCAGGCCAAGGTGGGCCCGATAGAGCTATCAGTCAAGGATACGCAGACTGTAAACATTCCCATCTGGGCTGGCATAGGCGCCATAGTGGCAGGCGTGTTCCTGCTGACCCTTCGCAAGTAGCATGGTGCCTGCCGCCAGTTTGAAAGATAGTTGACCGGTTTATTTCGTTAAGCAGCCAACCGTATCGTAAAAAAGACAGGAATTGACCATGAACATGCTGGAACTGGAAACAAAAGAAAATATGAATAAAACATCAGACCAAGTCACCAGGAAACAGTTAATCGCCGATTTCAAAGTGGTGATTGCCGATGCGGAGGCGCTGCTGAAAGCAACTGCCAGCCAAGGCGGTGAAAAACTGCTTGAATTGCGGGCCAGGGCGGAAGAATCCATCAGAGTTGCGAAAATCAGCATGGTGGAAACCCAGGCAGCACTACTTGTCAAAGCCAAAGTAGCTGCCAAGGCGACTGACGCTTATGTCCACGAATATCCCTGGCAAGCCATCGGAGCAGTCGCTGGTGTCAGTCTGGTAATCGGCATACTTATCGGTCGCCGGTAACTGTTTCATTCTGACCGAGCCGCCTGACACGGGGCAATGGATCGACTTGTGGTTAAGCTGAGTTGGCGCAGTTCAACTGGAAGCTACACACATCCGAAAACGCGGGTGCAACTGAGGAACATGGCACATGCAGCGTCAACTGCGCGCAAGCTACCTCTAATCAAGTCCAACAGGCTTTTAGGGTGCAAAACCTGTATGCTGTCCACGTGATAGTCGAGCTTTCCGGCCGATTATTCGGAGACCACATATGAATACCCCGCAGAGCCCCAATCAAAATCATCTGCTCGCTGCCCTGCCTACCGCCGAATTCGAGCGCATCCTGCCTCATCTTGAATTGGTCGCGATGCCACTGGGTGATGTTCTTTATGAATCCGGCGGCCAGTTGCAGCACGTCTATTTTCCAACGACCGCAATCGTATCCCTGCACTATGTGACCGAGAGCGGTGCATCTTCTGAAATCGCTGGCGTAGGCAATGAAGGTGTACTCGGCATTTCGCTTTTCATGGGTGGGAATACCACACCGAGCCGGGCCATTGTGCAGACAGCAGGCCACGGTTACCAGCTCAAGGCACAGTTACTGATGAAAGAATTCAATCGTGTCGGGGGGCGGCGCGCCGGTATCATGCAGCACTTGTTGTTGCGCTATACGCAGGCGCTGATTACACAAATATCCCAAACCGCAGTCTGCAACCGCCATCACTCGGTGGAGCAGCAGCTGTGCAGGTGGCTGTTACTGACCCTTGATCGACTACCCACCAATGAACTGACCATGACGCAGGAACTCATTGCCAGCATGCTCGGCGTGCGGCGCGAAGGGATCACCGAGGCCGCCGGGCATTTGCAACAGGCTGGATTTATTAGCTACCGGCGTGGTCATATCACTGTGGTCAATCGATCTGGCTTGGCATCGCGCGTATGCGAATGCTATGCGGTAGTCAAGAAAGAGCATGATCGACTACTGTGTGACGTGCGCAATCGCCAGGAATTTTCTTTAGCTGGTCATACTTAGCGCTTCGTATCCATCCAGGATTTACATAAACCCCGGCCAACTGTGCGATAACGCACGGATAACGACAGGCCCACCCACTATGATGAAAGCTGATCTCACGTAACCCATTCACGCATTCGGTTACTCATTCATGGCTCCTGATGCAAAAGCATGCATTCTTTTCCTCCATATAAGCGTATAAGTAGATCGGGTGCTGCTTGCATCTTCGGGCACGCGATCCGCCAAACCAATTCGCGCTTTAATATGAGGACGGCCATGCCCGAAAAGATTCATGATTCCAACATACACAGCCCAGCCACAGGACTGACGGAAGGTATCATCGAGCTCCGCCGCCAGGAGGTTTTGCTTAAAACCGGGGCCTTGCAGAAAGCGATTTTCAACAGCGCCAATTTCTCGAGCATCGCCACCGATGCGAAGGGCGTGATTCAAATATTCAACGTCGGCGCCGAGCGCATGCTGGGTTACAGCGCCGCCGACGTGATGAACAAGATCACCCCGGCCGACATTTCCGATCCGCAGGAAGTCATCGCGCGCGCCAAGGCATTGAGCGTCGAAATCGGAACCTCTATTGAGCCGGGTTTCGAGGCCTTGGTGTTCAAGGCCTCACGCGGCATCGAGGATATTTATGAGCTGACCTACATCCGCAAGGACGGCAGCCGCTTTCCGGCTGTCGTGTCGGTCACCGCGCTGCGCGACGATGAAAACGCCATCATCGGCTACCTGCTGATCGGCACGGATAACACCGCGCGCAAACAGGCAGAAGAAGCGCTGCTCAAGGCAGGCGCGTTGCAGAAAGCGATTTTCGACAGTGCCAACTTCTCCAGTATCGCGACGGATGCGAAGGGCGTGATCCAGATTTTCAACGTCGGCGCCGAGCGCATGCTGGGTTACACCGCCGCCGACGTGATGAACAAGATCACCCCGGCCGACATTTCCGATCCGCAGGAAGTAATCGCGCGCGCCAAGGCATTGAGCGTCGAACTCGGAACCTCTATTGAGCCGGGCTTTGAAGCATTGGTGTTCAAGGCCTCACGCGGCATCGAGGACATCTACGAGCTGACCTACATCCGCAAGGACGGTAGCCGTTTCCCGGCGGTCGTGTCGGTCACGGCGCTGCGCGACGATCAAAACGCCATCATCGGCTACCTGCTGATCGGCACGGATAACACCGCGCGCAAACAGGTCGAGGCAGAGCGACAGCATTTGCTCGATATTCAGGAGGAGACGCATAAACAACTGCAGCAGGCCAACGTCACCTTGCAGGTCAGCGAAGAAAAGCTCGCGGTTACGCTCAACTCCATCGGCGATGCTGTGATCGCCACCGATGCTAGCGCGCGCGTGACACTCCTGAACCCCCTTGCCGAACAGCTTACCGGTTGGACGCAGGCGGGAGCCAGTGGTCGCCCGGTGGACGAGATTTTTCACATCATCAACAAAGAAACCCGTCAACCCGCCACTATCCCGGTACTGGAAACCTTGGCACATGGCACGATACAGGGCCTGGCCAACCACACCGTATTGATTGCACGCGCTGGGCGCGAGTGCGATATCGCCGACAGTTGCGCACCGATTCGCGACCGCGACGGTCAGGTGATCGGTGCCGTGCTGGTGTTCCGCGATGTCACCGGGGAATATGCGATACAGCAGACCTTGCGCGACAGTACCGCGCAGATCCAGACGATACTCAATACCGTGGTTGACGGCATCATCACCCTCCATGCCATCGGCGGCATCGTCGAGACAGTTAACCCGGCCGCCGAGCGAATGTTTGGCTATACCGCCGCAGAACTCATCGGACAAAACTTCAGCCTGCTGATACCCGAGCTTGATCGAGACCAGAGCAATGGTAATGGTTCCCTCGAGTATTACAGTGCTAGCGATGAGGCGCGCGCCAGCGGCCTCGGACGCGAGGTCGTGGGCCGGCGCAAGGATGACAGCATTTTTCCAATGGAGATGGCGGTAAGCGAGATGTGGCTGCGCGGCCAGCGTTACTTCACCGGCATTTTACGTGATATCACCGTGCGCAAGCAGGCGGAAGAGGCGCTGCTCAAGGCAGGTGCCCTGCAGAGCGCGATTTTCAACAGCGCCAATTTCTCGAGCATCGCCACCGATGCGAAGGGCGTGATTCAAATATTCAACGTCGGCGCCGAGCGCATGTTGGGCTACACGGCCGCCGACGTGATGAACAAGATCACCCCGGCCGACATTTCCGATCCGCAGGAAGTCATCGCGCGCGCCAAGGCATTGAGCGTCGAACTCGGAACCTCTATTGAGCCGGGCTTTGAGGCATTGGTGTTCAAGGCCTCACGCGGCATCGAGGACATCTACGAGCTGACCTACATCCGCAAGGACGGTAGCCGTTTCCCGGCGGTCGTGTCGGTCACGGCGCTGCGCGACGATGACAACGCCATCATCGGTTACCTGCTGATCGGCACCGACAACACCGCGCGCAAGCAGGTCGAAGCCGATCAGAAAAAGCTCGATCAGCGCCTGCGCGACCAGCAGTTCTATACGCGCTCTCTGATCGAATCCAACATCGATGCGCTGATGGCTACCGATCCGGCCGGGATCATTACAGACGTCAACAAGCAGATGGAGGCGCTCACCGGTTGCACGCGTGACGAGTTGATCGGCGCGCCGTTCAAGAATTACTTCATCGATTCGGAGCGGGCCGAGGCAGCTATCAAGCGGGTGCTGAGCGAAAAAAAGGTCACCGATTACGAGCTCACCGTGCTCGCCAGGGACGGTCAGGAAACGGTGGTGTCCTACAATGCGACCACCTTCTACGACCGGGATAGAACGCTACAGGGTGTGTTCGCCGCAGCGCGCGACGTCACCGAACGCAAACGCCTGGATCAGGCGCTACAGGAAACGAACGCCGAGTTGGTGAGCGCCAAGTTCGTGGCGGAAAAAGCCAACCTCGCCAAATCGGATTTCCTTTCCAGCATGAGCCATGAGTTGCGCTCCCCGCTCAATGCGATCCTCGGTTTCGCCCAATTAATGGAGGCGGGTTCGCCGCTGCCAACGCCCACCCAAAAATCCAGCATCGACCAGATTCTCCATGCGGGATGGTATTTGCTGGAGTTGATTAACGAAATCCTCGATCTCGCGTTGATCGAGTCCGGCAAGCTGTCGCTGTCGCTGGAACCCATATCGCTGCCCGAAGTGCTGCTCGATTGCCAAGCCATGATCGAACCGCAGGCACAAAAAAGCGGCATCCGCATGATCTTTCCTCAGTTTGATAGCCCTTACTTTGTCAATGCCGATCGGACCCGGGTGAAGCAGGTTCTCATCAATCTGCTTTCCAACGCGATCAAATACAACCGCGCGGAGGGAACGGTCGAAGTGACGTGCAGCGCGCGCACCGCGGAGCGCATCCGTATCAGTGTGCTGGATACCGGCGAAGGATTGTCCCCCGAAAAACTCGCACAACTGTTCCAGCCGTTCAATCGCCTCGGACAAGAGGCCAGCGCCGAGGAAGGCACCGGCATCGGCCTGGTGGTGAGCAAGCGGTTGGTCGAATTGATGGGGGGCGAAATCGGCGCGGAAAGCACGGTTGGGGTGGGCAGTGTGTTCTGGATCGAATTGGACTTGGCGGGTACACCACAAGTTGTCATCGGCGCGGACGAACCGCTTGCGCTGCTTCAAGCGCGCGTTCAGCATGGCACAGCGCTGCGCACCCTGCTATATGTAGAAGACAATCGGGCGAACATGCAACTGGTCGAGCAAATCATCGCGCGTCGTCCCGATATGCGCTTGTTAAGTGCAGGGGATGGCATGCGCGGCATCACGCTGGCGCGCATCCATCAGCCGGAGGTGATTCTGATGGACATCAACCTGCCTGGCATCAGCGGTACCCAGGCGCTGAAACTCCTGCGTGAAGATCCGGAAACGGCGCACATCCCGGTGCTTGCCATCAGTGCCAACGCCATGCCACGCGATATCGAGAAAGGTCTGGCGGCGGGATTCTTCCGCTATCTCACCAAGCCGATCAAGGTCAACGAGTTCATGGAGGCGCTGAGCCTGGCGCTGGAATTCGCGGAAACAGGGATAGATAACGCAACGCAACTAATAACCTAGCAATGATAAGTGCCGCTGATATTCTTGCCGCCAGCATTCTGATCGTAGATGACAAGCAAGCCAATGTACTGCTGCTGGAACAAATGCTGCAAGAAGCCGGCTATAGCCGCGTAGCGTCGACGATGGATCCGCATTCCGTCTACGCGCTGCATCGCGACCACCATTACGACCTGATTCTGCTTGATCTGCAGATGCCCGGGATGGATGGTTTTCAGGTAATGGAAAACCTGAAGGAATGCGAAATGGACGGCTATGTTCCAATAATCGTGATTACGGCTCAACCGGGCCACAAGCTGCGTGCATTGACCTCCGGCGCGAGGGATTTCATCGCCAAACCCTTTGATCTGATCGAGGTCAAAACGCGCATTCACAACATGCTGGAAGTGCGCTTGTTGTATAAACAACTCGAGGATTACAGCCGTGCGCTGGAATCTCTGGCGCTGCATGACCCGCTGACCGGGCTACCGAACAGGCGGCTGTTAATGGATAGACTTTCATTAGCCATCGCCCATGCGCACAGAAACAATCGCATCATGGCTGTGATGTATCTGGACCTGGACGGGTTCAAATTGATTAACGATACTTTAGGCCACGATGCAGGTGACATCTTGCTGCAGATGGTCGCCGACCGCCTGGTGGCCGCAGTGCGCCAAGAGGACACTGTATCGCGCCTGGGTGGAGACGAATTTGTAATCGGATTGGCGGAATTGAATCATGCCGACGGCGTGGTCAATCTGGTATCAAAAGTAATAGAAGCCGTAGCTCAGCCGTATAGCATTCAGGGCCGCAATGTGAACATCACCGCCAGCGTCGGTGTCGGCATTTATCCCGCGCATGGCGAGCAGGTGGAGGCCTTGATGAAAAGCGCAGATATTGCCTTGTATGAGGCCAAGCGTGCCGGCAAAAATGCCTATCGTATCGCCGCACACACCAACTTGGTGGCGATGACAGGTAGTTAATGTGTAGTCCCCATGGACATGGGCAGTAATACAAATTAAGGAAAGTGGATTTTATGGTGCTTCCCACCGATATTCTGAATGCCAACATCCTGATCGTGGACGACCAGGAAGCCAATGTGATGTTGCTGGAGCAAATGCTGCGTGAAGCCGGCTATGGCTGCATCACGTCGACGATGGATCCGCACACCGTCAGTGCATTGCATCGCGACCATCATTACGACCTGATTTTGCTTGATTTGCAGATGCCGGAAATGGATGGTTTTGAAGTGATGGAGAACCTGAAAAAACTCGAAATTGACGGTTATGTTCCTATCCTCGTACTCACCGCCCAACCGGGCCACAAGTTGCGGGCATTGGCCTCCGGCGCAAAGGATTTCGTCGCCAAACCGTTTGACCTGATCGAGGTCAAGACGCGTATTCACAACATGCTGGAAGTACGCTTGCTGTATAAGCAACTCGATCATTTGAATCAGCAGCTGGAACAGACCGTGCTGGAACGCACAGCCGAATTACGCGAAAGTGAAGCACGCTTTCGCCGTTTGACCGAGCTGTCATCCGACTGGTATTGGGAACAGGACGAGCACGGCCATTTCACCAATGTTTACGGCCCGGTACTGGAAATGCTCAGCACGCCCCAAGCTGATTCTTTACCCGGCCAGACCACGCAAACACCAACCGCGCGCTGGAATGAAACCGAGCGCGCGGAACTCGCAGCGAACATCGCAGCACGTCGGCCATTCCTGAATTTCATTTACAGCCGGATTCATACCGATGGCGCGCAACAATATTTTCAGGTGAGTGGTGAACCAAAATTTGACGCCATCGGACGCTTTACCGGTTACCGTGGTGTAGGTAGAGACGTTACCGAAATCATGCTCGATATTGCCGCGCCAAATGCGGCGTAGTCCGGCAACCTGCACGCTTCAATAATCTGATCGGCATCATCTGCCCAAACTTCGAAAAACCAGAATGAGCACCTGACTATTCCTCATATCCCTGCGGATTTTGTGACTGCCAGCGCCACGCATCGGCACACATGACATTTACATCACGTTGCGCCTGCCAGCCGAACAGCTGTAGTGCAAGCGCAGGATCAGCGTAACAACTGGCGATATCTCCTACCCTTCGATCGACTATCTGATAAGGTATTTCACGCCCGCTGGCCGCTGCAAAAGCCCGCACCATATCCAGAACACTATAGCCGTGACCCGTACCCAGATTTACCGTCACCAAACCCTCGTGATTTTCCAGATAACGCAGCGCCGCTACATGTCCAAGCGCCAGATCGACCACGTGGATATAATCCCGCACACCGGTGCCATCCGGCGTCGAATAATCGCCGCCGAATGCCCTCAGGAAGGACAGCCTGCCTACAGCCACCTGGGAGATGTAAGGCATCAAATTGTTGGGGATGCCATTCGGATCTTCACCAATCAATCCGCTTTCATGCGCCCCAACCGGATTGAAATAGCGCAGCAAACCAATGCGCCAGTCTGGATCGGCAAGATGCAGATCACGCAGGATTTCTTCCACAATAAATTTGCTGCGGCCATAGGGATTGGTGGTGGCGCCCACCGGAAAGTCTTCCTGGATGGGTACCGCATGAGGGTCGCCGTAAACTGTCGCAGATGAACTGAACACGAGATTTTTCACCCCCGCCTCGGCCATTGCCTGGCACAAGGTTACCGTGCCACCAACATTGTTCTCATAGTATCGTAGCGGTTGTTCTACCGATTCACCCACCGCCTTGAGTCCGGCGAAATGAATCACAGCCTGGATAGCATGTTTTACAAAGATTTGATTCAGCGCCTCGCGATCACGCACATCCGCATGATAAAAAACAGGCTTTTTACCGGTAATTTTTTCTACCCGTTTCAGGGCAACCTGTTTGCTGTTACTCAAGTTATCGACGACCACGACTTCGAATCCTGCGTTCAGCAACTCCACGCAGGTATGGGAACCAATGTAGCCGGCTCCGCCGGTGATCAAAATAGTTGTCATGTTGTTTTCTCTATTATCAAATGGATTGTGCGCATTCATTTCCACCATGAAAATGGCGATTTCAATGTTTATCAGGTACCCGCACCGCAATGAACCGATCCACATAAATGTATTTCACATATTTTGAACCGGACGCCTGGACATAGATACCCTTGCTTTGATCGGTATCATAATGAAAGGGGCCGCCAGCTGCCTTGACCAGATGATACTGGCCATCATTCAAAGCGCCGACCAAACCTGAATTGAATAAACCCATCGGCGGAGATGAACCTACCCTCACACCTGCCTCCTGGTCATGGTTTGCAGCAGCATTTACACGAACACTTGCGTACAATTCCCAGCTCCCCTGTTTGGGCAGTTTGTTCAGTTTCAATTGCACCGCCCAGGTTGAGGAGTTTCCGTTCATTCTGGCTGCAGCCCCATCGGACGCCGCGTTATCCGGAACGATTAGCGCGGTATCGTAGAGATTGAAACTCAGGTCCTGATAATCCATCCAGTCCGGCTTGGGCATGTCACGCACCAATGCCGGCGGCGCTGGTGTATGCCGTTCTATTGCCAGCAATTCGTCCAGTTGCTTGATGCTACCCCCCTGACGATACTCGGTGACTTTCGCAGTACGGATGGTTTGATTGAGACGCGCCAGACGCTGCGCCGTATCCGGTTGCCAGTTGATACCTCGCCGTGCGGCTTCATCTGAATACTCTTTGCGGCGTACCAGAATGACATAATCCACCGGCATGCGCGCTTCTTTCACATGCTCCAGCAACACCGGGTTATTTGCCACTGCCGCTTCTGCTTTCTCGAACAGCTGGTCTGACTCGCGCACAAAATCCAGATTCAGCATCGCAATATCAACCTGGGTTTTCTCGCTGAGCATATCGCCGCTCTTTGCAATGGCCGCATGCATCAGATCGATATATTGAAGCAGATATGGACTCGCCGCACCAAAATAGTACCGGCTATATTCGGCGACAAGGGCGCGGACATCCTGCTTCGGATTCCATAGCAGCCGCGCAATCATCCACACGCGCAGACTGGCAAACTCGGCTGCCGGCGTATTCCAGCTGCCTTCGGCAAAGTAACCGTGGACATTGGGTAACGTAGCCAGCCATTGCAGACTGTAGCCGATCGGATAGATGTTGGGCGTGGGCTGGAGGAAACCGCTGAAATTGGTGATGTGATCCCATACCAGTATATGCTTCGCGATGGCATTCCAGCCGGCGATATCCTGGCCCAGTTTTTCGTTCCGTCCTTTGTTCAACGGAGAGCTGTAATCCACCTGTATGGTCATCGGGAATACCATGACATAGTCAGGCACCGTCATGCCCTTGGGTGGCGTAAAGCTCCAATGATAGGCATTGAACGCCAGCCGCGCGCCGGGCAGAACCTTGCGCACCCGATTGGCGATGTCGATGACCATATCGAGCCGGGGGGCGGATGGATCGCCACCATGCTTATTGGCAAACGCCCGGCTGGCCGGATCCATATCCCAGCCCCAATCCATATCGTGTAAATCAAACCAGGTTTTTTTGTAATCCGGCAACTGCTTCAATCGATTGATAATCGCGTCCGCCATGACCTGGCGCACTTCCGGATTCATCATCGCCACTTGTCCACCAGCATACCAGTCAGGATGCGCCTTGGCATATTTATTCTGCGGCATCAGCTCGTAGAAACTGGCTTCACCGCCCTTTGCATCCCAGCTGTGATCCCAGCTATCAATTTCGGCAGGTGATGCGCTGAATGATGGCCCGTGTGATTCGCCATTCAGCAAATTGTGCGCACGATAGGCTTTGTCCTGACCTTCATAGCTGAGCACTTCCCGATAGCTGAAGCGCGGCACTTGCAACTCATTCAGTGGCGCAACCTGCAGTTTTCGTGCAACAGGTACATAAGTGAAGGAAGGGCTCAGCCATTTGACACCGAGCTTGTGGTCAAGAAACCAATTGACGCCATACATGGTGCCGCGTGGCGTGGCACCGGCAATGACCAGATTCGGGCCCACTGTGCGAATAACAAAACCATCATCACCCAGCTTGTCATAGGGAATATCAGGGCATAGCCGTTGCGTCAGTACATTGTCTCTTCCGACTATCAGTAAAGGACCGGCCAGCGGATGTTCATCATCGGAATAAGAGGTAAAGCTGGCGTCACTGATCCGCTTCAGATAATCAGCCAGCGTGCTGGCTGCACCCAAAGTAATGGTGTCGGCATTGCGGGCCACATGGATGTGGTAGCGTGGCTTGCCATTGTCAGCCAGAACCAACATCTTGGACGGTTTTGCAGCACCTGCAGTGACAACTGCAGCGATGATTTTCTCCGCATTGCCGGTTTTCGCCACTGGCGCAAACATGGTCGCCGCCATCTTTTTCTGCTCCATGACGGCGGCAGTCATCACCGGATCATCCGTCTGGCTGATTTTGACCGCATCGAAATCGGCCGTACCCGGCGTACCTGCTTTCTTTCGCAAATACAGCAGTACCTCTTTCGCGCCTGGCGGTGCCCCAACCACGACCGAATAGGATTTCCATCCATGCGTCCCGCCGGTTACAAACAATACCGGCTCTGACGCAGCACCTGTATTGACCTGCTCTGGCCCACGCCATCCACCATCCACACCGGCACCACGAAAACTCAGCTGGGCGAATATCGAATTATCGGCAGCGTCGTTGGAGCGTATCTGCAAACTCACCCGATAGTGCTTGCCACCTTCAACAGGCCGCTTATCCTGAGCGGCAAACCCACCGGCAATTCTCAAAGCCTGGCGCCCTTCGGCCGCACCTTCCCTGATGATATTTCCGTCACCCCACCAGGGAGCCTTGCCTGTTTCAAATCCGCCATTCAGAATAATCTGGTCCGGCGCAACCGTTCCTGCCGGCAGTTGTTCGACGGATAAATCGTCGAAATAAGCTGTACCTTTGGGGGCTGACCCGGCATCGTGACGCAAATATATCTGCAAGGCTCTGGCATCGGATGCTATTTGCGACACAGGAATATCCACTGAATATGCCTTCCAGCCTACCGTACCGCCGAGTGACAGCAATGCCGGCGATTTCCCGCCATCCAGAACAAACGCGGGCTTTGTGCCCTCCAGCCAGCTACCGAGTATCCGCCCGAAGCTTCCGCTGTTCGCGGCATTGAAACCATCGCCATGAAACAATGCGCTCACTGCCACATCCTGCGCATTACAACCATCGCACCTGATCCAGATGTGAAGCCGGTAATCAAAACCCGGTTTGATCGGTATCATTCCGGCCGGCGACTGATATGCATAGCCGGATCCAAGCGCCAGTGAATATTTTCCTGCGTGTGGGTCAGTGCTGACTATATTTCCGCCGACCCAGGCACTTTGATCACCCTCGAACCCACCATCGACAACCGGTAAGAATTCACCTTGAACAGCCCATGCACGTGTGCATAAAAATAACGCAAACAACCCCGCTGTCAAGAAGTAAACCAGTCGATTCATGCTCCGTTCGGCACCATTACGCATGTTCAGCGTTCTCCATCAAAACCGGCACCATAAGCGGCTGATTGAATTCATCGCCAAAGTCCTGAAATGCCGGGTTGCCGAAACAACGGCACATGAAATTTTCTTCTGAATCGCATCAAGCTCTGCAGATGCAGTCGCCCGGCCCAACTGAGCGGTCCGGCCGCACTGGTGCGCTGGTGATCATGCACCAGTTTCACACCCGGAACACATACAACACGGAAACCGGCCTGCCAAACCCGTGCGCACAGATCGACATCTTCCATGTACAGAAAATAAGCTTCATCCATGCCGCCAATATCATTAAAGAGTGCACGTCGGACAATAAACCCCGTCCCCATCACCCATTCGGCATCGAAAGGCTGATCAGCATCCCATGCGGATCGCATCATATGCCGGTCGATACGCGGTTTGAACGGCCAGTACTGTCCGATCGGCAGCCGGCGCCCCGCCACATCCAGCAGACTGTAGAAACGTCTGGCGGAAAACTGCCGCGCCCCACCAGGATAGACCAGGTCGAGTCCGACGATTCCCACATCAGGTTCCTCGTCAAACAGGGCGATGATCCGTTGGATACTGAGATCTTCAAAGTAGGTATCCGGATTAAGCACCAGGACAAACTCGTGATTGCAGGCAGCCGCGCCAAGATTCACACCGGCACCAAACCCGCCGTTGGTAGCAGAGCGCACCAAGCGGATGCCCTGCATCAATTCACGGCTGAGCCGCTCATAAGAGTTATCCGGCGAAGCGTTTTCAACCACCACGATATCCTGCGGGGCCGCGATGCCCAAACGCACGATCGACTCTACACATTTCAGGGTGAGGTCTGGTGTGCGGTAGTTCACAATCACCGGATTAAAGACACCCAAATAGTTCGCTGGCAATTTATTTACCCCTCAAAATAAATGCATCGATCTGCAATCCGTAAGTTTTGTTGTCATGAGCCTCGCCAACTCCCAAACCTGATTCCGGTATCTCATGCCGATTCATACACGCGGCCGACAATATCCCAGAGTTCCTTTGCCGAGCGGTCCCAATCGAAACGTGTCACCTGCTCCCGCCCTTTGCCTACCAACTCCTGACGCAGTACCTCATCACTGGCCAGATCATTCAGGCCCTCCGCAATGGCGCCTATCGAGTACGGATCGACAATCAGCGCTGCATTGCCTGCCACCTCGGGCATGGCCGATACATCCGACGTCAATACCGGCACTCCTGATGCCATCGCCTCTACTATCGGCAGGCCGAACCCCTCGTAAAGCGAAACGAAGGCAACCAGCAAAGCGCCCTTATAAAGCTTTGGCAAATCCTCATCCTTGACGCGTCCCAAAAAATGCAGCCTGGATACCACACCCTGTCGCATGGCATGCTCAACCAGGGATTGATTGACAGAGCCGGTCATCACCAGATGAATATCCTGTTGCGGTAACGCCGAAGCCGCGAAGGCCGAGATCAAACGTTCCAGATTCTTGTAGCCGCGATGATTACCCGGATATAGCACATAACGATACGAAAGCTGGGCCGCTTCCTGGTTTTCCAGATACGCCTGATCCACGCTGTTATATACAACAGATACCTTGTCTGGCGGCATGCCTGACCAGTCAAGAAACTCCCTGCGTGTGTAATCCGAAACACAAACAATAGCGCTACAACGCCGATACAAAGGCTTGAGATAGTGGTTGTAATAAGCCGCATGAAAACGGCTGTAAAAATGCAGATGGGTCAGATCATGCACCGTCACGACACTGGGTATATTCATCAAGGCGGGCGGCACGAATCCCGCACTCCAGTAAACGCCATCACGGTCCGCTGCTGAACGCCGTAGGGCATGACTGATCGCAAAAGGTGAAAACGGGCTGCCGATACTTCCCTTTACTTCCAGGCCAATCAAATCCATACGCGAAGGTTTGCGTTCTATCATCGCTGCCATGACATTGCCGATACCGGTCTTGAGGGGCCAACGCATATCCGAATAAACGCTCAGATGTTTTCCCTGGGATGAATTCGCCATATGCATCGTCAATCGATCCAGCCGAGAAAACGCTGGGAAGCGGCAATCCAGTAATATCTGGCGCGCCTGTAATCCATTTTAAGCAAGGACAAAAAACCGCCGGCTACCGACCTGAAAATCAGATACAAAACAAAATAAAATGGATAACCGGATAGCCCGAGAACGCGTCCGAATCCGCGATTATATAAACGTGCGCGTGAAAACGCCTTCTCATCCATTTCCGTCAAGGGCTCAGGATGGAATATGCGCAGGCTTGGGTCATAACGCACATACATGGGTGCCTGGATTACCCGCAGCAGAAAGTTCACTTCCTCGCCTGCACCCCAACGCGTGCCGGCCCCTACACCCAGCGCCTCGTTGAACTGTCCGGCACGAATGACTGCCTCGGCGCGCAGGAAAATCGTATATGACGTAGCGCATTTCCAGACGTTGAACCGGTCCACCGTTAATATCCGATCCGACCAGCGTCCCTGTGACGACGCACCATTTCCATCCACGCTGCAGCCTGTCAAACCTTGCAGGCGAGAATCGGCCTGAAATTGTTTGACCACAAACTCCAGTACGTCCGACTTGTACCAGCAGTCATCATCAGGGAAGGCGACCAGTTCACCACGAACATGTTGCAAGCCGACATTTCTGGCTCGTGACAAGCCTTTTTCCGAGCGCAAATATACAAACTCGAGCCGATCGCGAAACTGCTCTACCAGCTTGATCACCCGGTCATCCTCATTCTGGTCAACCACGATCACTTCGAAATTTTTATATGACTGATCCGCGAGCGAGTTGAACAAGCGTTCAATCTCCACACTGCGACCCAATGTCGCCATTACGAGAGAAAACTTCATGATCTGTCTCCATCAGCGACCGAATCAACAATACTCCACAGCTGTGCCGCCGATTTTTTCCAATCGAACAGACGAACACGTTCAGTGCCGCGCGCAATCATCTGGCGACGCGCAGCTTCGTCCAGCGCCAAGGTATTGAGGCCTTCGGTGATTTCAGCTATCGAATAAGGGTCAACCAGCAATGCGGCATCGCCGGCAACTTCAGGCATTGAAGAGACATTGGAAGTCATTACCGGCACCTCCGATGCCATGGCTTCGACTATAGGCAAACCGAATCCCTCATATAAGGAAATGTAGGCGACGCCCAAGGCACCCCGGTAGAGCTTTGGCAACTCCGGCACATCCAGCCAGCCACAAAAATGCACCTTGTCGGCGATTCCCAAGACCGTCGACAGTGAATGCAGTCCTGCGTCAATATTGCCGGTCAATACCAGATGAATTCCATTCAGTGGCAACCGCGAACGGGCGTAAGCCTCCAGCAGTCTTGTCAGATTCTTATAGGTTCGGTGATTGCCCGGATAAAGCACATAGGGATAAGACAGTTCCAGTGTTTCGGTATTGGCCGCGTAATGCGGGCAAACACCATTCAAAACCACGTGTACCTTATTCGCGGCCATTTTTGACCAGTCCAGAAAAGTATCGCGAGTGTATTCAGACACGCAGATAATTGCAGCACAACGCCGGTAAAGCGGTTTCAGCACCAGGTCGTAATAGGCGCGATGCAGGTTGCTATAAAACAGGCGATGGGTTAAATCGTGCACAGTAACAATCGAAGGTATATGCGCCAATAGCGGCGGCACGAAACCCGGGTTCCAGAACACACCATCACGCAGAGGTTGCAATGCCCGAGTCAATTTCACAGGAGCAACAGGACTTCCCAAACTACCGGTCAAATCCAAATCGACAAGGTGAATATGCGGTGGTGCGGCGGCGCAGCAGGCCGCCTGTACTTTGGCAATACCGGTCATACGCGGCCAGCGTAAATCCGCATAGACCCGATAATCGGCGTGGGCAGGCCTCATGAGCTGCTGCCTCTGTTATCAAGTTTTGTGTTAGCCATTCGATTCTGTAGCCCCTGTGCAATCAGAAACCCCAAGAACAAATAAGTAATTTCGGATTGATGTAGTGGATTGATCAGTGACCATGCGGCAATGGGCAGTAACAGGCCGATGGAACGCAGACCGATTCCAAGAAAAAAAACACCCCAGAAAATCAGTCCTGGTATACCTGCGATCAGCAATAAATCGAGAGGCGCGGAAAATACGGAATTAACACCTGCACCCAAGCCCTTGATGACAAACCACAGATTGGTAAAATGCGCCTCTACAAAGCCGAAGCCGTAGCCCAACCAGTTGTCCGATAGCAATTGCACACTTTGCACAAAGGCCAGGCCACGTTCATCCTGCAGACGCACTTGCAGCAAGTGACCAGACAACTCACTGCCGAAAAGCCAGATATACAAGCCGGTCCCGGCGGCAACCAGCGATATCTTCAACCCCAGGCGACCAGGTACTTGCAGGAGCAAGACCATACCCACCGGTATCAGTATCGATTTGGATCCGGATAACACTGCCACACCTACCCCGATCGCAGCAAAATAAAGCACATCACGCGGCGTGCGTGTTGATTTCAGGAACAGTAGATAGGAAGTCAAAAAGAAATATATCGCCAGCCAGTTACGCTCTTTGAATGTGCCATAGAGCACGTCTTGCATAAAGCCCACCGGATGGTAGATAAACGGTACCTGGAAGTACTGCACGGCATACTGAAATATCAGCCAACCCCACAAAAATATATAGCCGTATGGCAGTTTGCGCTGCAGGTAGTGCATACCCAGTGCCCGCCCCACCAGATAAAATGCCGGGTATAGAAAACCGAATTTCATGATCTGCTCGGCCATCTTGATGTGCGGATAGCCGGAAAAAAACGTCGCTACAAGCGCAAATCCAAGGAACATGGCAAACATCAATGTTTCGGTCACGCCCGCGCGGATTTCTGCCCGCTGGATCAACACTACCAGTGCCAGTACCGCCCATAATTGCTGAAATTGCACGATGCTGACCTGCACCCATTGCAACGACATCAGCACCAGTCCCGCCAGAAACAGGCGGTTCCAATTCGTGTCACTAAGTGGTGTCACCCGCCATGACAATGCGGAATACGGGCCGCGTGTGTCTGCGCTGGATGAATTCATCTCCCTACGACACTTTCTTTAAGGCGTTTGACTCGACGGATAATGCGTATGGCCGCGTGTCCAAGGCGGCCGATTTCACCGCCATAACGCAGCGACTCAAAGGTATCGTGCGGCAAGGTTTGCGGCCGCAGCAGCGTCCGTGCCTCAATCTGATCGAACAGTTCTGCCAGATAGCTGCCTTCACATGGCAGCATGTTTTTAGGCACGTGCCAGCGACGCAGGAATTCATTCCACAGATGTACGCACACTGCATTCTGCGTGTCATTCCGGCAGCCAGCCTTATCTTCCGGACGGAAAAAACGTGCCACATCAAGATAGTGTATCGGGTAAAAATAATGCTGCGCCAATGCGGTAACTTGTTCTGGGTGGGCTGCCCGGTATTCAGTGACCAGCCCTGGACCGATGGCACCCCACTCAAACTGCCTGCCTTTGGCATTGGCGAGTTGTTCCAGCCTGCATGCAAGCTTGGTGTCCGAAATGTACATCACCGCACCATTCACTTTTCCGGTTTCTTCGAAACCGATCAGCAGCCCTTTGGACTGACGTTCCAGCGCGGCATAATGCAATGCATCTTTCAGACAGAACACGTCCGTATCGAACCACCAGCCTGGCTCCTGTCCCAGCACCCGATAGCGAAAAATATCAGTGAACGCCGCGATGGAGGCGACATGCCCACCCTGGGTATAGGCCAATACCTCATCCTGATGCGCCAATGCGCTGGCATCGACCAGTTCCACACCTTCCGGCACGGCAAGCTGCAAGTTAAATGTATGCAGCCGCACTGATAAGCCGTGGCGCACAAACGAAGACAGGCAAGCCGATTCGTATAGACTCAAAGTAGGGCCATGCCAGAAAAAATTTGCCTTGATCACGTCGTACTTCTCCTCACTCATTTCAGATGGCCCCCAACAGTTCAGCCAGGCGCGCGGCGATGACCGGCCAGGCCAGTTGCGATACGGTGCGGGTTCTGGCACGTTCAGAACGGGTCACGCATTCCACGTAGTTGTCCACGCTCCACGCCAGTTTATCGACGGCGTGCTGGCCATGTTTGGCCGTTAAAAATACCGCATCGTCCTCGTTAACGTAGTCCACCACACCGCCAATACGGGATACCACCATCGGCAGGCCGCATGCCATTGCCTCCAGCACCGAATTGTTGGCTGTGGCATCAATAAGTGGCAAAAACAGCAGGTGTGCGCGCCGATATAAGTCACGTAACTCGGCATCTGTCACGCCGGCATACCAATGCACGTTATCGTGTTGCGCGAGGCGATAATGCTGTTCGAAATTACGCGCAAATCTTGGCACCACAAGATGAAATACATAGCGCCTCGGCGCGCTTTCCAGCACCTCCAGCGTTTCGCTCAATTGCTGGAAATCACGCAGCCATTGGCCGCAAAACAACACCTCGACAGGCGCGTCTACCGCCAGTTCGCGCGGTGTGTTCATGGTAAAAAATTCGGCATCGACACCATGTGGCACAAACTGCACATTGGCATGTCCGGCCTGCTGCAGATATGCCTGGGCAGGGCGTGATAGCGCAATGACCATATCGACGGCGGCAAAAACGCTACTGCGACTGGCATACAGGCGCCACCAGGCCGGGGGCTGATGGGATACACCTGCCACCTGCGTACGCTTTAACCATTGGCGCGCATCGGCAAAGGCATCGAAGTGATCTTCCAGCGCCTCAAAGAAAATCACATCGAAATGCTGTGCCTGCGCCATACGCCGCGCGGCGGTTTCCAGCAGCAAACCATGGCGGTTATAAAATGGATTCCAGCCACGCCGCCTAGGTGTGCCAAACAGGCGCTCGCGTAACATTCCCCACGCGATTTGCATATTCACTCGAATTTTGTCGATCACATTCGGCACCACACGCCGCACCTCAAAGTGCTGCTCCAAATGCTTGCCCAGTGGTGCCAGCCCGCTGTGCCCACCGAGGTGATCCCAGCGCGCACTTACCAGTAATAGTTTTTGTTGTGCGCCCATTTATTTGGAATGCTTTCGAATCAGTATTGGCATTTCCGTGTGGTTTGATTTGGCCGCACTATCATGAGTCTCTTTATTCTGCGGTGCCGTATTATCAAGCGGTGCTGTCCCACTCAAATAAATGAACCCGGGTGCGGCAACCTTGGCGCCTTCCGCCAGACTGCAATGCACCACGGCATTAGCACCCACCTTGACACCATCGCCCACCATGATTCGGCCAAATAATTTGCAGCCAGCACCAAGATAAACATTGTCGCCCAGTACCGGCACGCCGCGCTTGTTTCCCGAACCGCCAACGCCGATAGTCACGCCTTGCGAAATGAAACAATTACGCCCGATAACCGCATGCGCGCTGACAAAAATTCCACTGAAATGGCCGATGTAGAAACCCGGCCCGATACGCGCGCTGCGCGGAATATCGATACCCCAAAGTATCTTGATCAGTTCGTTAAGCACCATATAAATCGGCGTCAGCAGCCAGCGTAATGGCATCACTTGTTTTGCAGCCCATTGCCCGAAGCGCAATACCGTCACCGCATGAATGCCGGGCGCGCGCAGGCAATCGAACAGCCGCCGCACGCGCGAGCCTTCACACACGTGATAATACTGTGCCCAGTCGGCGCGCAACGGCGTGCCGTTGTCATCGGTCTGGCGTCCAGTCAACACCTCACCTGGTTTGGTTGTCATACGCGGGCGGCTTTCTGGATTGCCCAAGGTGAAGACGGTTGCAAAGTGGTAGCCAGATTGGCAAGTTGCGCGGCGTTCCACTCACGGGCGGCGGCAAGTGCCTCATGCACCAGGCTGGCACGCAACTCCGGATCACGCAGCACGCGGATCACCCCTGCCGCCATGGCCGCCGCGTCGTTATCCGCCACAGCCAAAAAAGCACGCCCACGAAGATTTTCCAGGCCGCGGCTGCCTGATTCGGTTGCGACCAGCGGCACTCCCAAGGCCAGACATTCCATGGTCTTGATATTCAAACCTGTTCCCATACGCACCGGATTCACTGCCAACATCCCCTGCGCGTAGGTTTGCGCTACTGAATCCACGCGTCCCATTTTGTGCACACCGGGTGCATCCAGCGCGTCTAGACACACATCACCCGCCAGCCACAATTCAAAATCCGGCAAGTCGGCCAGAATTAAAGGCAAAGCGTCCGCAATAAAGCTATTGGCGGCATCGACATTGATACTGTTAGCCGAGGCGACGAAGATCGCCCGTGGTACATTCACCATCAGTACTGACTGCGACATATCGAGCAGATGACCCACCGTCGTCACCCGCGTATGTCCGGCTAATGCGGCCGCAAACATGCGTGCTTCACTTTCCTGTATCGCCACTACCACATCCGCACGTGCCAGGCCTTTACGCTCACCCGCCTGCGTAGTGGCAAACCATTCCGGCTGTTTCCCTGCCCTCAAGTAGTGCAGATGCCGATCCGCGAAGCGATCATGCGTATCAATGACTTTCACCACCTCTGCCGGGAATATCTCCAGTGCTTTGGACATAAAAACGTATTCCACGAATACAGCCTCAAACTTGTGTTGCGCTTGCAGCACCCTCAGCTGATCCGTCAATCCTGAGTCGTACCAATCATCCACGCCCCACACATGCGCCGATGCATGCCTCATTCGCCGCAAAACTCCACGCCGCCAACGTGCCGCTACACCATTCACGGTTTTTGGCGTGCGGTACATTAACTCGATAAAACGGCCATCGAAATACTCCATCATCGCAATGCAATCACCGTCTTCCAGCGCAGCCCAAGCAAAATGCAGTTCATGCCCCGCCGCCATCAGGCCATTCGCCAGCGTGAGAATTCGCGCCCGATTGCCTGCAATCGGGGGATGGGTAGGGACGGGGGAAACCATCAAAATCTTCATGTTTCCGATAAATACCCTTTCTTAAAGGGGCTCCTTTAGTTTCACGCCATTTTTCCTGACGATATATGCAGGCACGCCGACAACCGTGCAGTTTGGCGGCACGTTCTTGACGACCACTGCATTGGCACCCACTTTGGAATTCGATCCAATAACGATATTTCCGATAACCTTTGCCCCTGCATTAATGGTCACGTTATCCTCGATTACGGGGCCTCCGGTCTTATCTGCCCAACCTATCGTCACCTGCTGATTGATCCAACAATTGCTTCCAATTTCTTCCGCCCCGATGATGGTTGCGAATCCATGTTGAATGAATAAACCAGGACCGATTTTTCCGGCCTGAATGTACAGCGTTGGTAGAGGCCTACATAATGGGCTAAACAGCTTCCCCGCCATCCCGGAGCGGTAATAAAACAGATTTCTGAATTCTTCGTAAAAAGTCATCAAGAATAAAAATGCATACAGTTCCTTCAGCGCAGAAATCGGCACGGCTCCCAAATATATTTGAGCCCAACGGGCCACATCTTGTGCAATAACAGATTTGCCGCTACCCAATTTCATTACCATGGAATGCGGAACAAGCCGTAGCGTACTCAATGGGAAAACAAGCCAAAAAACAGCTTTGTTCATCATTGTTCGTTCCAATATTTATCGAACTGATCCATTTTTTTGCATTATTCCTATCATGCAATCACCATCGGCCATTGCATCAACACATTCCGGGTCTCTTGAAATTGACCGGGCCATCACGCAGCAACACGCCGTCTATCAGGGCTCGCCATGTCACGCTTAAATAATTCACGATCCTGCATTTTTATCTGGATCCAGTTTCTTACAGGGATCAAAACCGTGTCGAATATGTTGGCCAGCCGCAACCAGGCTATTCACCAACGTGAGAATATGCGCCCCAATGCCCGCAATCGGAGGATGTGTGAGAACAGGGGAGAGCATAAGAATTTTCATGGTGTTACCCTTGCAACTAGCTCTGCCCTCACAAATTTTCGTTTATTCACAAGCTGACGGCCAAACTCTATTGCCGGAATTTCAATGTAGCGCGACAAGAGTGCAGAAAACACAAGTGCGAGAGCAAGGCTTCCCAGGATTAGCTCTGGAATAAAATAAAATCGGTCCCGCACCCCTGCTACCTCAATGAGTAACCAAGCACACAAAAATATCGCCACCATGTGGCTGCAGTAAAATCCATATGAAATTTTGCCCAGCCACATCGCAATGCGATTCGCAAGAACGTGGTGCGAGAAGCTGTGCACGAAGCTGCCGTATGGGCAGGTAATCGCCCACAAAGAAACACCGAACAAAACCACAGAGACCATCATCGCGCCTTTCATTGCCGCAGTTATGGCAGAAAAAAGCACAATAGCCCCCAGCAAACGCCAACGCGAAGCACCTCCTTCCAGATTCTGCGTATAAATATGTGCGAGCACGCCTCCGGTTGCAAATAGCCAAAGGTATGACAGCAAGAATGAAGATTGCTGAGACTTGCGCGACATGACAATCAGAGCGAGCACAATGACGATTTTAGGCAAAAGGCCGGACTTTATCCGCGTCATAAACCAGAACAATAACGGGGCCACCAGGTAATACTGCCATTCAAGCGTCAAACTCCAGGCTTGCCCCATAAAAGCATACGAAGAGGAAGGAAGTATTCGATCTGGTATCAATCCGTGAAGAAGAAAAACATGTGCCAATAAATGCGGGACCAGATATTCTCTGCTGTTTTGCAGATAATTAATCCGGTCCATCAAACGTGGGGCATTCCACGGGAATTCAATCAGAACATGAATCGATAAATCCAGGATAAGAACGCTCGCAATCAAGCAAATCCAGTAGACTGGAAATAACCGTAGAATCCGACGGATGTAGAAATCGCCCGCATTTCTCTCTTTCTGCAAGTTGAGCGTAATGACAAATCCGCTTAAAACGATGAACACACCGACCGCAAATTCGCCATTCGCAAAGAACATCCCTAATCCATCGTATTTCTGTAATTGTATTGTCGCCATCGTGGTGACATGCGTGACAAATACCCAAAGCGCCATATACCCACGCAACCCATCCAGCGCGTCAATTTTCCCGATCCTGGTCATGGCATTGCTCCTTGAATACCAGATAATTTGTGTCTCGTGAGTAGTGCGGATGCATTCTCGTGCTGCAGAGTTCTAAAATAATTGCATTCGGTAACAATCGCATTACCTACTCGTTCCCTGGACTGAACAAGCCACTCAAACCGCTCAATCAAACCCATCGCTGTTAACTCTTCGGTCGGCAATGCAAGTTGTGATTGTTTGATCGATTCAAGAAAATCGAGACATTTCGGCTGATAGCTCAGCGACAAGTTTGGTACACCCTGGGCACAGGCCAGGATCGTCGCATGCAGGCGTTGTCCGACCACATAGTCGAACCCAGCCAGCTGACGCATGGTCTCGGTCACTGATGCGCTGAAAGGCAACAACTCAAATCCACTGGATGCGACTACAGCCTGCAATACACGTCCAATCTCAGCATCTATTGTATGCAGCGAAAAATACTGCACTTTGAATCCTCGTTGTAGTGCGTGACGAATCAGCGCTACGACAGCAGCAAATACATTCTCATCACCTCCCGAAACCGGATCATGGCTGCCTAGGTTAATCCCGAGAACACCTGTATCCGCTGGCGTTTTCTTTGCTGCTGGCTGAATCGACAACGCCGGATCACCGAGCACATTGACCCCCGGCACCCCATTTTCAGCTAACCAGGCAGCAGATCGGGGGCCGCGCACACCAATATATTGGGCATCACGCAGAATGCTCAACCAGCGTTCTGAATTGCCTCGATCCGAATGTTCAGGATGCTTGGACCAATAACCCAGGTCGGCAACGCCCGTTCCCCAAACGACATAGCGCTCACCTCGTGCACGAATTTTCTCCAGTGCCAATAAATACGGATTAACATTAATCAGGGTACCGCCTCCCAGCACATTCAAGCGCTCATTCGAGAATCCTGACAAGCAACTTAATGCGGAGAAATCGTCGTATGGCTGCAACAATGCATCAGGGAATAGTTCATCTCTGAATGCCAGATATAGCGCTTCATCTCCCACATTTTGAAAGCCTAGCCAGCCAATGTATTTAAGTATGGGTTTGGTGCGCAGAAATGCAGCACGATAATCGTCTGCTCTGCGCAGATAGCGATACCGATTTAGCCTGTCCCACTTCAATCTAAGTCCAAATCCCATCTATTTATTCCTTGATGCCGTACAGAGGCACAAATATTATTGAAAGAACTGGCACCGCTATATCACGCCGGACGTCGAATTAATTTCACTGTTTCGTGAACAGAGGCTCTTGCCATCACCATAATCAGCCCTAAATACACTGCCAAATAGAGCGTTCCGAAGACCAGCAATTGAACGATGCCATTCATGCTGTGTTCGACAGTCATGCCACGAGCAATCCAGACGCTGCCATAGGCAACGCTCGCACTGAACAAACCCGGTGCAATCCACAGCAAAATGTCGCGAAACCGGATGCCTAATTCTTTTGCTATCAAGCCAAAACTGAATGGCGTAACCACCAGCAAAGCAAGCGCATACACATTCACCAATTGCGCGACATTGCCGGACGGGATAAAAAAGATAGCAGGCAAAACTGCGCTGAGTTTGATTAAGGTCAACCATAAGGTCAGGTGTGGTCTACCTATCGCGGAAAGATAGGAGCCATTGGCAAACTGTATGCATTGCACGCCACCAATCAACATCAATGGCGCCATGACTGCGGCGCTGCCTGTCCATTTATTGCCGAAGAGCAAGTGAGTTATCTCCGGACTCAATGCCGCCATTGCAAAAAAAACCGGTGTACCTAGCAGCGAACTGGTAGAAACAACATGCCGGTAGGTCTGCACCAGACGGACACGATCATGCGCCAGTTTCGACAGTGCACTGAGCGATACCTCCATGAAAGCGCGGGACAACAATTCCATAGCGGTCTGGTAGAGTTTTGCACCGATACTGTAAATCCCAAGTGCAGCAGCGCCGTGCAGGGTTACGATCACGATGTCGATGGACCGTGTCGCACCAAAATCAATCAGGCGGGTAGAAAATACGCTCGCACCAAATTTTCCAAGCACGCGAAATGAGGCTACATCGTGACGACGTGTCGGCACCCAGCGTGGCTTGCGCCACAACCAGACCATACCGACGATGGAATACGTCACTGATTGCGCAATCAAGCTCCAGGCACCCAGTCCGGAAAATGCACAACTCACTCCAACGATGCCGGAAACGATCAAAGCTACGAATTGACGTATCGCCAGCGGCTTGAAATCAAGCTCGCGTTTGTACATTGACTCTTGAAAAGCCGTAGCAGTCGCCAGCGGTGCAAACAGGCTTGCCACGACCAGATACGGCGCCAAATCGGGCACGTTTAAAAGCTGCTCAATCTGTTTGGCAAACACTGCCACAATCAGCGAAAGTAAAATCGATGCGCTGACCGCCACCAGAAATGGCAGCGTAACGTCGTGTTTTAAAAGATTGGGACGCTGAATCAACGCCTCACCAAAACCGAACTCGGCGACGAGCTGTTGTAATAGCAGGACGAGGGCAACAGCCGCCGCTATACCAAATTCCGTCGGGCTCAGCAGCCGCGCCAAAATCAGATACAACAGCAAATTCAGTCCCTTAACGCCCCAGCTTTGCGCCACCGACCAGATCAAGCCAGACCTGATCTTGCTATGCAGCGTATCGCTCATGGCGTCGTCACCAAGGTAGCCATCCCTGTCATACGCTGATGAGTTTCCTTAACCCTCATTTTTGACCACCACATAATGCGACGACTTGCGCAAAAATGGCTTTTCCACCCAATGCCAGAGCAGAAATGCCGTGCTCAATACCAATGCCGCAGCCAGCAACAAGCCACTCCACGGCTCATGGCGGAAAAAACCATAGGCAATCAACAATTGCAGAATCGGGAAATGTGCTATGTACATGCCATACGAAAAATCGCCGTATTTGGCAAAGTCCCCGAAATGGGGCAACAGGCAGGCAAAGCCGATCACCAGTACCGCCAATGCCAACGGTTCGACCGCGAGCCAGGGCAGCCAGTCCTGCAAAGCAAATGCAACCAAACCCAGTGGCACCAGCCAGACCGCGTAGCGGGTCACCCTGTCAAAATAGTAATAGGTGGCAGCACCCGCAATGAAAAAGGCAATCTGACCCGGTAATTGACGTTGCAGCTCAAGATAAATCGGCGAACCGGTCTGATTTGCGAAATGCAGCATGATCATCGAATAAAGGACTGATCCAACAAAGAACAACGCCATCATCGGTAGCCGGCCAAACTGGCGGAAAGCCAATACCGCCAGCGGCACAAACAGGTAGAACATGACCTCGATTTTCAGGGTCCACAAGGCACCGTTGATGGCCTGCAGGTGGTTCCCCTCGAACAGACCCGGCACACTGGGTTGGAGCACATTCAGGAACACCAGATTGCTGGCCACATATTTCAATAGCTGGGTAAAGAAAAACCCATCACGGGCATGGCTGGTGAAAATCAACCCCAGCGTTGCGCCCGCCAGAATCATGAAAAAATAGGCCGGATAGATGCGCTTGGCGCGCTTGACGAAATAGCTGCGGATATCGCGCGAATTTTCATAACTCATGAAAATCAGGAAACCGCTCACGATAAAGAAGGATTTCACAGCCAGATCAGCCGACAGGATTTGGTTGAAAATGGACAACGCGGGCGCATCTGACAACACATAACTGTGGTACAAAAAAACCGTCAACGCCAGCAAAAACCGTAGCAGATCGAAGTTATTGCGGCGCAGGCGGACATGGGCCGGCAAAGTGTAACCGGCCTTGCGCCCTGCCATATCCAATAGCATCAGCAGCGGTTTTTTAATGGATGAATCAATCAATGCCATAACAAACTCGCTTTGGCAGGACCACGAAGCAGTTCCGACATTTCCATGAATATGCCACCAAACTGCCTCAAAATTCCACCAGAACCGAGCCAATGACTTTGGCACCACTGCGCCCAAGTTGCTCATTCATCTCGTTCAAATCAGCCAGTCGCGTCTTGTTCTTGCGCGCGACCAACAACACCCCTCCGGACAACGAGGCAATCGCCAAGGCATCCGTGCCGGTCGAATAGGCCGATACGTCATACAAAATCACATCGAAGCTGCTTGATAATCCATCATTGATTGCCTTGAATGCGGGCCGGCCCAACAGCTCTTGCGGATTGGGCGCAATCGTCCCTGCCGGCAATACCGATAGATTCAGGAAAGAATCCACCTTGCACAAGGTTTCCAGCCCTGCCCGACCAGCCAGAATATCTGACAGCCCCGGCCGGTTACCGAGTCTGAATAGCTCATGCTGCAACGGGCTGCGCAGGTTGCCATCCACCAGCACGGTATGTTCACCGAGCTGGGAAAACACCACCGCCAGATTGGCGGCAAACATACTCGATTCTTCAGGATTGGCGCTGACCAGAGCAAGCGCTTTATGACCAGCGGAAAACCATTGCATCATGAGCTGGCTGCGAATCGCACGCAGGGTTTCCACCTGTTTGCTGAATGGCTGGTAAGCCGCCACCAACTGCGACGGAAAATTAATTTCTCCTGGCTGCAGATAAGGATAATCAAACTGCTGTGCCAGCACCTGCTGTATATCGGATTCCGAGATGAAACCGAGCACCTGCGCAGCCTCGCCAAAACGCATGCCGCGTTCTTGCTGCAGTTGTACGACCTGTTCAGCTTGTGCCAAGGTAAGTTTGCCCTTGTCCAGCAGGATGCGTCCCATTCTGGATTCTCGGCCACCAACACCCAAGGGGGGGACAGGCTTACTTAACTTCATATCCATAGCCCTTTCAGCTCGAAAACAAACGATGTTTTAATGGGGTTGGCAGTAACCCGATGCGCTGGTGTTGTGCAATTCCCCAGCCGATCTCTCCCAGTACGGGAACATGCAGCAGCTGGATCAAATCATTGGCGGATCGCACTCGTCGATCCAGCATTTCAGCCAGTAGTGCCAGACCCAGGCCCAGCATGGCGCCCAAGACTACCGACGCCATAGTAAAGAAGAGGACCTTGGGGCCGGATGGGTAAGTCGGCACGGTCGCCGGATTGAGCACTGCCACGTCGGACTGGGTAGACTGGCCTTGCAACTGCACCTGCGAATAGCGCTGTGCGGCGGCCTGGTACGCCAACTGCGCGTTTTCCACTTCCTTGCTCAACACCGCCATTTCATCGCGGGCACGATTCATGGTCAGCACTTTGTTTTTTTGTGCGGCCAGTGCGGCGCGCACTTCATTTTCATGTTGCTGCAAAATACGCGCGTTGTTGCCAACACTACTGGATGTAATGTGAATTTGCCGATTGAGCTCGGCGCGCAGTTGATCAACTTCTGCCTTTGCCGCCTGATACTGTGGATGATTTTTATCCAGCCGCTGGGATATTTCTGAAAATTTTGATTCGGCATTGCCGAGATTTATTTTCAGGCTTTGAATGAGCGGATTGCCTGCCACGTCGGGGGATTCGTTCGCATTGCTTCCTTGCGCCATGCGCTGGCGCGACCCTGCTTCCATCGCCTGACCCTGTGTGGTCACCAACTGGTTCGACAAATCATTCAACCGCGCCGTCTCCACATCAAGCTGGCTATCTACACTGACAATGCCCTTGCTCTGCTGGTAACTGGAAAGTTTGCGTTGCGCGGTCTCAAGATTGCCCTGCAGCGTCTTCAGCTGCTGGGTAAAAAATCCGGAAGCCTGTTGCAAAGGCGCGACGGTGAGCTGTACTACAAGGGCCTGGTATTGAGCAGCAAACGCGTTGGCGACTGTCGCTGCCAGCACGGGATCGGTGCTGGTGTAGGTGATATTCAACACACTGCTGCTACGCACCGGAGTGACGTCCAGACCATGCAGCAAGCGTTTGGCAAGCCAGTTGCGGATATCACCCTTGCCACCTGTTTCAGCTTCGAATTGCTGTTTGGCTGATGCCTGCTGATCCATTTTTAGGGCAGCCACTACTTTCATCGCCGCGTTTTCACTTTCGACAATGTTGACTTGCGTTGCCATGTAATTGTCCATGACCTGTGCCGGCGGTGCCTGCCCGGTGAGCGGATCGGTGCCTTTGTAATTCAGCACCAGGGTATTCGTTGCCTTATAGGTTTTTGGCAATAGCAGACTGATGACAAATACGGATATCACGGTAATCAGCAAAGCAGCCAGAACCAGCTTGTAACGAGCACGCAGAATAATCCAGAACTGATTAAAACTCATGGCTGCGTCCTCATTAAAACAGGCTTTCCTGGATATACACGACGTCATTCGGCTGGACCAGATCATCAAGCCGTGCTTTCAGCGACTCCAGTTTCCCGTCGGGCATTTTGCGCTTGATACGTACATTGCGCTCGGTACCTCGCTGGGTGAGGCCACCCCCGGCCGACAGCGCCTGTAGCACTGTCATGTTGGGTTCGAGCCTGTAAGTGCCGGGCTTTTGTACTTCGCCATAGATGTAAAACACCGGTGCACGTTCGACGTAGATGAGGTCTCCGCCGGCCAAATCATAATCCTGATTAAGTGAGCCGTTGCGTACCATGTCCACAATATCGATTCTCGTTTTGGTTGTTTTGCCATCGCGGGTACGAATCAGGTCCACGGTATCTGCCCCCTGCGTATTAACGCCACCGGCCAGCGCCAGCATGTCCGTCAAATTGCGCTTGCCTTCGATTGGATAACGACCAGGCTGCTTGACTTGGCCCAGAACGGATACCATTTGCCCCTGAAATTGCGTGACCAGGATATTCACCTGGGCCTTGCGCAAAAAACCACCGGCTTGCAGACGGCTGGCTATCAACTTTTCCGCGGCGGCCGGGGTTAATCCTCCTACTGCTACCTCACCGATCAAAGGAAATGAAATACTGCCGGATTCGCTTACTCTGGTTTCCAAGCTGAGATCGGGACTGCCGTAGACTGAAATTTTGAGCACGTCACCTGGACCCAGCGGAATGTCTGTCGCATGGGCAAAACCCATCCATGTAATGATCAGCAGCCCAAAAATTATCTTTATATATCTATTCATCGATTACCTCTTTCGTGAAAAATATCTGTTTGCCTCAAATTAATGATCTCAATCAAAATACACTGCGCAAATTCAGCATCACACTGTTAAACCTGTAACTCAGCAAATCCTGGTTTGATTGGTTGACACCGCGCTGCAATAGCACGCCCAGACTGGTATTGCGCAAAACCGCATAATTCACTCCGGCTTGCAAAGTTGATAATTTATCCTCTCTGGCTGGTCCGGTTGACAGCACAAATCCCGGGTCGCCGGTGTAGGCAATACGGCTCTGCGCAACGTTTAAATTGAATGCCACTTTGTCTGTCGCCTTCCAGGAAGCTGTTAACGCCACGCCACGATTCACCGAGTAACTGGCGGTGGTGTTTTCGACCACGCCAATGTCCCGATAAACCAGCAGGCCAAGTCCGGTTTTTTCTGTGACCTGCCAGTTAGCTGAGATCAAACCGGTGAAGCCGGAAAAATTTCGTTGAGGTACGTCAGCGTAACGTCGCTGGGTATAATTCAGGTGGCCCAGCAACCTGGTTTTTCCGCTGGGTTCCCACGTGGCCTGAATGCCGTTATCCCACTGCTTATAACCATTATCGATGGGCGCCAAACCAACAATTTGACGATTCGGATACCGGCCATCACTCACCTGACTAGTCAGTTCTAGCAGACTGCCTTTTCTTGTTTGATACTGCAGACCGGTTTTATAAGTATCGACTGTTGAGTCCAGCGTTTTCTGACTGGTCAGGCTATTGGTAGATTCGTTTTTTTCCACTCCAAATTTCACTTTCCACGGCGCACCCAGTTTGATGCCACCATGAAAGAAAGCCTGCTTCAGCGTAATGAGGTTATTGATTGGCTGCTGAATATTCACAAAACTGCCTTGAGCCGTCTTTTCGCTGGCACCTACGTCTCCACTCAGTGCACTGCCAATCAGCCAATCCCATTGCAGTAAAGTGTCGTGCCCGTCAAAATCCAGTACTTTGTATTTATTGAAACGCGTCCGGTTAACCTCTGCCTTGGCCTTGATCAGTTGGCGGCTGAGGTGCCAGTTCACGTTTGCCCCTGCAGCAAACTGAAGATATGACTCTGCCATGTTGCTTGTGCCCAGCCTTGCCATTGCAGCCTGATCATTTTGCAGACGAAAAAAGTTGCTATCGTAATTGTATGAGCCTGTCACATACGGACTGAAAAAACCGTCAGGATCTGCGTTAGCTGCTGTCGAAACCATCGTAAACACCATCAACAAAAAAATATTTCTCGACACAACTAATTCGTACGCCTCAATTAAGTTTGCAGGTATCTTCATCATCGCAATTCGAACGATCCAACTGGATTGGGCTATTGTGCCGGGGGATCAGTTGATTGCCGGAAAATGTTTTTTTCCGCCATGCCACAACCGCAGTGTGATCAACCCGAATATCGCTACAAGCATGGTCCAGATGTTTACTTCGGACACTGAAGACACAGTTAATTTATCCGCGGATACCTCAGTATCCTGTCCAGAGCGCGTGTAATCTGAAAAAGCTGCTACTCCATATGCGGCAGCAACAAAATCGGGTTGACTCGTACTACCCACAGCGGACGTTCCCGGATTCGTCACCTGCGCAGAGGCAGCTCCGGCTTCACTCGACAAAGGGCCTATCAGACCAGCCAGCAGCAATGCCATCACACTGATGAAACTTTTTATTTTCAATTGCATAACAAATTTACCTCTTAAGATAGTTTGTGTTTCTAGTTAAGCATGTTTCAGGCCATCGCCTCGGAACGAAGGGCTTTCACTTCATTACCTGATCAGTAAGCATGACTATCTTTCAGCACCAACTTCATGGTTCTGAAAATAATGGTCATATCCAGCCATACAGACCAGCTTTTCAAATACGCAATATCGTAAATAACCCGTCCTTCCATTTTGTCGATGGTGTCAGTCTCACCCCGATAACCATTGATCTGCGCCCAGCCGGTAATGCCAGGCTTGACCTTGTGCCGCCACATATAACCATGAATCAGTTTGCGATAATGCTCGTTATGCGCAACTGCGTGCGGGCGCGGCCCTACGATGCTCATCGTCCCTTGCAAGACATTGAAAAATTGCGGCAATTCGTCCAGCGAAGTTCTGCGCAAAATGGCACCAATCCGGGTCACTCGCGCATCATTTTGGGTCGCCTGCGTGACAATCTGGCTATCCTCGCAAACGCACATTGACCGGAATTTGTAGACCATGATTTCATCGCCATCCATTCCATAACGACGCTGTTTGAAAATTACCGGGCCTTTTGAGGTGGCTTTTACCAATAGCGCGATCACTGCGAGCAGCGGCGCAATGGCACATAAAATCAGGCTCGCAGCAACCATATCAAAAGTCCGTTTATGCACTGCGTTAATACCGGTCAGCGGTGTTTCGAATACCGAGATGACCGGAATACCATTGACGTTATCAAGCCGCGCCTGCACCAGATCGAACATGAATACGTCCGGTACAAAATAGATCGAGGCAGTTGTGTTTCTGAGTGAATTCACCAAATCAATCACGCGCGGATGATTAAGGATTGGCAACGTGATGTAGACCAGATCGATTTCATGCTGGGCAACATAATCCGCAACATCCTCGATACCCCCAAATACAACGTTTTTAAGCTCGTCTTCGCAACGGTCGCCCGCTCTATCATCGAAAAAGGCTTCAACTTTGGTCATCAGGCTGCGCTGCTGATAAATTCTGTCGGCAAGCTTGTGGCCTAAATCATTTGCACCAACGATTACTGAACGTCTGACGCTGCTGCCTTCGCTACGTAATAGCTCCAGATAGCTGCGCACAAGCGAATGTCCAATGAACAGCAACACGGGAGTAATCAGACCCCACATCAGCAAAACCCGTCGATTGTAGTCGCCGACTATCCCGCTGAATGATCCGATTGCAGCCAATATGACCAGCACCAGAGCCCAGGCAAACAGGAGATTTCGTGCATGGGTAAAAATGCGGTCACCATGCCCAATAGGCTTCTCAAAAAAATCGAAACCATCGAACACTTGTGATGCAACCAGAAATGCCATGACTCCCAACAGCAAATACAGGCCATCAAACTTCTGGTGCACAATCTCTACTGAAATAATCAGAGAAATAAAAATAACCAGCGGATTAACCAGCCGTTTAGCCAAACTTAAAACTGGATGTTCATAGCCACCAAACATTCGGACCCTCACATTTATATTGTTGTATCAACCAGCCTGCCTGCCAGAGAACCGTAAACATTCGGGCAATTCACGCTGATTTTTCCGGTTTCCCCGGAATGAGAAAGTACCTATGACTACGAGGCCAAATAGTGACCCTTACAATTAACAGCGTTCGAAAGACAGTGAGGATATAGCGACTCTTTCTCACGGTATGTACGTTGGAGCACACAGAAAACTAAAAACTTGAGGCCTGTGCCTGCCACAATCGCAAATCAGCTTGGGACAAGCTTCAAACTTCGCCTGCCCGGTTCTATAAGCAAAAACCATGCTGCAAACACAGCCCCCTTTAGTTCGCCCATACTGGCTCCAGTATGCGTGAATCACTTTGCACTATTATTGCGCTTCGCTTTTAGCCTTTGATTTCACCTTGTGATGGGATTTCGCAGACTCTTTTGTTTTAGCTCCGGCATCCGTTGCCTGTTCATGTTCGTTGCCCATTCCGCTCATGCGTTCGTGCGCCCGTTCCATGCCTTTAGTTGATTCGGGGGACATTTGGGAATTTTGATTGGCGTTGCCCTCCGTACTCATATGACTTGAGCCCTGCGTGTTCGCGCCAGCCGATCCTACTGCGTGAACATCTGCACCTGCCCCTGCTGGCGCCTCCATGCCCGCATTACCTCGCGCGCCTGTACCTACATTTGCATCCAGCCCGGCACCTACCCCCACGGCCGATGCGCTACCAGCTACAGCAAAGATGGCTGCGCCGCTTAAGAGACTACAAAATATTCTTTTCATGGTGAGTGGATTCTGGTTAGTCATCAATTTGATCATCCTTAATTTATCCATAGGGTTGTCAATACTTACTTGTACAGATGGCGTAAAGATTAAACTTGCCACCAACCACCAAAGCAAGCCCTATGCCATTAACATAATTTTGCTTTAATTCAATTGTTTGCAATATTTTATGTGACTGTCTTAGTTGATTAATGTCTCCGATTCCAGACAGATTGATGGCGGGATACGAAGTGCACGCGGAACACTGGAACATTCAAAGCGTAAAACCCGGGCACGAAATTGATGCAGCTGAAATTGCTTAGGGCAATAAAATCACAGGAAGGCAGCGGATACTTGAATGGAAAGAGACAGGACTGACTTTGTCTCTTGTTGGAGACACTATATCAATAAGGTTTTTATTAACCGGACAAAATCAGAGGCCTGGCGACTTTCATCAATGTTGCTAAGTGGCGACGTGAAGCCTCTGTAGCAGATGTGGCTTATTTGCTCCTGGAATATGAAGCATCTCTATGCTTCATACAATACCATGCAGTTTCAAGCGCATACCCCAAGCCCATGGTGGAATGGTGCTGATCAGGGTTTGGTTCTACGAGATAAGCAAGTTTCTGGAAGTCGATTGCAAGCCCAGCATAACCTTGTGAATCATCTATTTTTCGCAAATTCGACGAGCTGAAACTCCCCGCTCCACTTGCCACGCTGATAATCAATGCAAAGATATTTTGGAACAAATGCGGAAGGATTTTTAATCGGGAAGTCGGTTAATGGTGTTTCTCCGCCATCCAGATCACTGATGCGACAGGCCTTTGTCATCACGGGACGGAAACGCACTTTCAGTTGAGGGGTAACCGATACAAAATTTTCAGGATGATCATCCTGCCTGAACCGGACTGCTTTACGTATCAAACAGCTAAACAACAGTTCCATTTCCACCAAAAGCGGGCTACTCAGTTTATTCAGCGCTTTTTCAGCGGTTTTACTCCATTGAATCTGTACGCTTTTACCCATAATTTCGATAGTGGCGATCATGGCATCCATCCCGGCTAGTAATGAAACATCAGCTTATTGTCACTTACAAATCAAATTGCCTATGGCTAAAGTTCAGGCGCAGCTACGTAGATGTAGATAATGACCAGCTCGAACCCTCAGCCCGATCAATGGCGTAACTGAGCACCGATAATTTCGGGCAGCGAAATCTGTTCGACTACAGGTGATTGATGCGCATTGATAGAACTCATACTAAAGTTTCGGCCATATTCTGCAAAACTTTACCGAAAAACAGGACTCTACCAACGAGTTGATTGATCGTGACTAGCTTGCACATCATTTGCAACCGCTATACTCGTGCATGAATTAAACTTGCCAGGCCCGGATTCGCTGGATTCAACCCATATCAAAATAAAGGAAAAGTGATTATGAAAACCAGAGCTGCTGTCGCATGGAAAGCCGGACAACCGCTAACGATCGAGGAGGTTGAACTGGGGGGGCCACGTGCCGGTGAAGTCCTTGTGGAAATCAAGGCAACCGGTATTTGCCATACCGATTACTACACTTTGTCCGGCGCCGACCCAGAGGGTATTTTCCCGGCCATCCTGGGCCACGAAGGTGCCGGCGTAGTGGTGGATGTCGGCCCGGATGTCAAAAGTCTGAAAAAAGACGATCACGTCATTCCGCTGTACACGCCGGAATGCCGGCAGTGCAAGTTCTGCCTGTCGCAGAAGACCAATCTGTGCCAGGCCATCCGCTCCACCCAGGGGCGCGGCCTGATGCCGGATGCAACCAGCCGTTTTTCCATCGACGGCAAACCCATTTTTCACTACATGGGCACCTCCACCTTTTCCAATTACATCGTGGTGCCGGAAATCGCGCTGGCGAAGATTCGCGCAGACGCGCCGTTCGACAAGGTGTGCTATATCGGTTGCGGCGTGACCACAGGCGTCGGTGCGGTGATTTTTACCGCCAAGGTCGAAGCCGGCGCGAATGTGGTGGTATTCGGCCTGGGCGGGATCGGGCTGAATGTGATCCAGGCCGCGCGCATGGTGGGCGCCAACAAGATCATCGGCGTCGACATCAACCCGGCACGCGAAGCAATGGCGCGCCAATTCGGCATGACCGATTTCGTGAACCCCAGGGAAGTGGACAACGTGGTGGATCGCATCGTCGCGCTGACCGACGGCGGCGCCGATTACAGCTTCGAATGCATCGGCAACGTCACCACCATGCGCCAGGCGCTGGAGTGCTGCCACAAGGGCTGGGGGCAATCCATCATCATCGGCGTGGCCGCCGGCGGCGAGGAAATCAGCACGCGCCCGTTCCAGCTGGTGACCGGACGCGTATGGAAAGGCTCCGCGTTCGGTGGCGCGCGCGGGCGCACCGACGTACCCAAAATCGTCGACTGGTACATGGACGGCAAGCTGAATATCGACGACCTGATTACCCATCGCCTGACGCTGGATCAGATCAACGACGGCTTCGACCTGATGAAGCGCGGCGAATCGATTCGTTCCGTTGTGATTTATTGAGACGCCGACCATGCTCGAATGCATCAGCGAACACGCCTGCTTCGGCGGCGTACAGAGTTTCTATCGCCACGACTCGGCTGCCATCGGCCTGCCGATGCGCTTTTCTGTGTATCAACCGCCGCAGGCCCAGCACCATCCGGTGCCGGTTCTGTTCTACCTGGCCGGGCTCACCTGCAGCGAGGAAACCTTCATGATCAAGGCCGGTGCACAGCGTTTTGCCGCGCAGCACGGCATCATGCTGGTGGCGCCCGATACCAGCCCGCGCGATACCGGCATCACAGGCGCAACCGACAATTGGGATTTCGGCGAGGGCGCCGGGTTTTATCTGGATGCGACCCAGGCGCCGTGGAACCAGCACTTCAACATGGATACTTACATCACGCAGGAATTGCGCCAGCTGGTCCTGGCTTCCTTCCCTGCGAGTGCGGATCGTATCGGCGTGTTTGGTCATTCCATGGGGGGGCATGGTGCGCTGGCACTGGCGTTGCGCAATCCCGATATCTATCATTCAGTGTCGGCATTTTCACCTGTCGTTGCGCCTACACAGTGCCCATGGGGGCAAAAAGCCTTCAACCACTATCTCGGTTCTGAACAATCCGACTGGCGGCAATACGATGCCACTGAATTAATGAAAAAACGCGTGACGCCATTCCCGAACGGCATCCTGATTGACCAGGGGCTAAGCGACAAATTTCTACAGGAACAACTATTGCCGGATAAATTTGAGGCGGCCTGCGCGGCCGCACAACAGCCGCTTACCCTGCGACGACATGCCGGTTACGACCACAGTTATTATTTTATTACTTCATTTATCGAAGATCATCTCGCATTTCATCAGCACATTCTCGGTACTTAACAATATGATTTCCTGGCTAAAACTGACCAGCTTCGGCGGCATTGTCGTCACTGCGCCTGCAGCAGCCGCAATCACTGCCTGGCTGATGTTGGGACGCTCGTGGCGGCTGGCTGCCTGGTGGTGCGCACTATTTATGGGCGGCATGGCCATCGTCGTCGTAACCAAAATCGCATTCATAGGTTGGGGGCTGGGCATCCAGTCGCTGGATTTTACTGGTATCAGTGGTCACGCGATGCGTGCAACAGCGGTATATCCTGTGTTGCTTTATCTGTTGATGCTGCGCAGTACCACACCATCCGTACGCCTGTTGGGTCTAATAACCGGGTGGAGCATCGCCATTGCCATCGACATATCACGCGTGGTAATCCATGCTCACTCCATTTCCGAGGCGGTGACAGGTTTTATTTTAGGGGGCTTGATCAGCGTCATTTTTCTGCATAGTGCAGCCTCGCTCAAGGCTTTTCGCATTAACCGCTGGGCCCTTGCTGCCGGATTGCTGGCTGTGGTGGCGGCCACTTATTTGAAGCCAGCTCCGACCGAGCGCTGGATTGAAGATGTGGCTCTTGCCATATCGGGACATGACCAGCCTTACACGCGTATCAGCTGGAAACCACGGTCAGCCCACTACCTTTCTTATTAACTTTCCATGCTGTCGGCAATATATCAAGCATACTGGTACTCAAGATATGAGATTAGCAGTATCGATTTCTGTATATATTGCTGATAACTTCGCAGGATGACATTAAGAATTGCCAGACTGAATCAGGAACTTTCCATCGTTCGAATTATTCAGATATCCAGTCTGCATTGACTCAGTCTCCATTGAACCAAAATTGATAGGGTAATAATGACGACTCAGTGTTTTTCCTTCATTTTTTTACCGAAAATTTTCTCAATCAATCCATTTTTATTTCTCAAAACTGTCGCCATTCGCAGACAGTTTTCATGCTTCGCATGCGCCATCGGCTTGTTTTTTGGATTGCTATCAGCGCCGGTCTCGGCATTTGATTTTCATGATGTCGAACATCGTGCCCGCCAATTAGCGAACCAATCATTCAAGAAGCCGGATGTCACGCTGCCGCAGGAATTACGCAGTCTGGACTCCGAACATTACAGCCAGATTCACTACAAAAAAGAACGCATTCTGTGGCGTGATGCCAAGCTTCCTTTCGAAGTGGATTTCTATCCGCCAGGCTGGCACTTCGACCTGCCGGTCAGGATCAACGAAGTCACGGCCCAAGGGGTTCGCGAGATTCATTTCAATCCAAAGGATTTCGACTATGGAACAAACAAAGTCGACCTGGACAAACTACACGGCCCGGGCTTCGCGGGCTTGCGCATACGCTATCCGGTCAATTCGACCACGCGCAAGGATGAGGTATTGTCCTTCCTGGGCGCAAGCTATTTTCGCGCACTCGGGAAAGATCAACGCTACGGTCTGTCGGCCCGTGGCTTGGCGATCGACACCGCACTGGGTACTGGCGAAGAGTTTCCGCGTTTTGTGGAATTCTGGCTGTTAAGACCCCAGGCTTCGGACAAGCGCCTGATCATCTACGGGCTGCTTGATTCCCCGCGGGCGACCGGCGCCTATCGCTTCGTGCTGCAGCCAGGCGTCGATACGGTAATGGATGTCAGCGCCCGCCTGTACCTGCGCAGTACCGTCGGCAAACTGGGTCTGGCACCACTCACCAGCATGTTTTATTTTGGCCTGGGCCAACATCCTGAGAAAGACGATTTCCGCCCTGCAGTGCACGACTCCGACGGGCTTTCGATCCACATGGGTAATGACCAATGGATATGGCGTCCTTTGGTCAATCCCAAGCGTCTTCTGGTGACCTCATTCAGCACCACCCACCCGCTTGGCTTCGGACTGATGCAGCGCCAGCGCGACTTCAGCGATTATGAAGATCCGGTTTTGCGTTACGAACTGCGTCCCAGCGCATGGGTGGAGCCCAAAGGCAACTGGGGCGCCGGCAGAGTCGAACTGGTGCAGATACCTACCCCGGATGAAACCAACGACAACATCGTTGCCTACTGGGTGCCTGACAAACTGCCAGCACTCAAAACCGCCTATGATTTTTCCTACCGGATATTGTGGCAGAAAGACAAAGGCACTCGTCCGCCCGAATTATGGGTGGCACAAACATTGCTTGGTAGAGGATATACGCATACGTCCGACGGAAGTATTTCGCTGGCAATTGATTTTGAAGGCAAGCTGTCCGGTAAGGATTCTGTTGAATCGAAACCCGAGGGATTGGTGTCCGTTGATGCCAACGGCAAGCTGCTTGAACAAAAGCTGATTCACAACGAAGCGACGGGCGGATGGCGTCTCACATTGCGTTTGCAAAGACTGGACGCAAATAAACCGGTGGAGTTGCGCGCATCCCTACGCAGCGGAGATAAAGGAATATCAGAAATATGGAGCTACATCCTGCCACCCGATTAAAACATAACCATCCGGGCCAAGCCCTTTGCGAACGCTATCTCGATCGTCTGCCCCTGGCGCCAGCGCAACGCCAAAGACTGTTAAAGCAGGTAGCTGAACAGGGCGCATTAAATTCGCGTGAAGCAATGACAGACTTGCATATTGCGCTCGCCAGCCCGGATCACCCTGTAGATGCAGACAACCCTGCACTCGCTTCAGTATGTAGCCGTCTCACCATCAGCCAAAATAGCCTGCCGACATCTGTCGAATCCCTTGCTCTGACCGCCACGCCAGCGCAGACATGTTTACCTGCCGGCCCGACCATCAAGCGTCACTCCATGGCGCCACTAAACTGGCCTCCCAAGTCCAGTTTTCGCTTATTCAAATCGCGTCGATTGCGTTCCAACCAAAGTGCCTCTGCGCAGGGCGAGCACCAGGAAAACCTTGACCCGTCCACGTCAGATGGCTGGCAAGCAGCTGCCACCGTACGTCGCATGGTCTTGCTGGTATTGATCATTGCCCAGGTCTATTTTTCTACCAGCGTCATGGCTTCCGTGCTGCCTTATCACGGTCATCGGTTGCTGGAGATCGCCATCCTGATCCTGTTCGCAATTTTGTCGGGCTGGGTTTCAGTCGGTTTCTGGACCGCGATGATGGGTTTCGTACTGAAACTCAAGGGTGGGGACCGCTATGCCATTTCCGCCACCACCGCCGCCGATGTGCCTATCGGTAAACTCGCGCGCACTGCGGTCATCATGCCGATCTGCAACGAGAACGTGGCGCGTGTATTTGCCGGGCTACGCGCCACCTATGAATCACTCGCGCGCAGCGGCGAATTGCAACACTTTGACTTCTTCATACTCAGCGACAGCAGCAGTGCCGACAATCGTGTCGCCGAGGTCCATGCCTGGCTCGCCTTGTGTGGTGCGGTGCAGGGATTTGGCCGCATGTTCTACCGCTGGCGCCAGCATCGGGTCAAGCGCAAAAGCGGTAACGTCGCCGATTTCTGCCGGCGCTGGGGTGCCAGCTACCGTTACATGGTGGTACTCGATGCCGACAGCGTAATGAGTGGCGCGTGCCTGACCAGCCTGGTGCGCCTGATGGAAGCCAATCCCGGCGCCGGCATCATCCAGTCCGCACCACAGGTCGCCGGACGTGACACCCTTTATGCGCGCATGCAGCAATTTGCCAGCCATGTCTACGGACCCATATTCGTCGCCGGACTGCATTTCTGGCAACTCGGCGAATCGCATTACTGGGGACATAACGCTATCCTCCGGGTGGCGCCCTTTATGCGCCACTGCGCGCTCGGCCGCTTATCCGGACGTGGGCCATTGTCCGGTGAAATTCTGTCACACGACTTTGTGGAAGCTGCGCTGATGCGGCGTGCCGGCTGGACGGTATGGATTGCCTATGACCTGCCCGGCAGTTACGAGGAGGTTCCACCCAACCTGGTCGATGAGCTCAAACGCGACCGGCGCTGGTGTCAGGGCAATCTGATGAATTTCAGATTGTTCCTGGCAAATGGAGTGCATCCCGCGCATCGCGCAGTGTTCATGACCGGCGTCGCGGCATATGTGTCGGCACCATTGTGGTTTCTGTTTCTGCTGCTGTCCACCGCTCAACTGGCTGTACACGCGCTGGTCGTACCGGAATACTTCACGCACCCGTTTCAGCTGTTCCCGGTATGGCCTGAATGGGATCCGCAGCGGGCCATTGCGCTATTCTCGGCAACCGCCGCCTTACTGTTTCTACCCAAGATTCTCAGTGTCATGCTGATCTGGATTCAAGGCGCAAAAAATTTTGGCGGAAGATTAAATCTTGGTCTGAGCATGCTGATGGAGCTGGTGTTTTCGGCGTTGCTCGCCCCGATTCGCATGCTATTCCATACCGGCTTTGTCATTGCGCCCCTACTGGGACGCGGTATCCAATGGAAATCACCTCCGCGCGAAAATGCCGAAACCAGTTGGGGTGAGGCACTACAGCGGCATGGCCGGCATACGCTATTGGGGGTAGTTTGGGCTGCAGGTGTATTTTGGCTCAAACCTTCCTACCTGTTCTGGTTATTACCCATTGTGGGCGCGCTGATACTTTCGATACCCATATCGGTGTTTTCCAGCCGCATTTCTCTGGGACAATATTTACGCAAGAGAAATTTGTTCCTGATCCCCGAGGAATTGAGCATGCCGGATGAATTGCGCGACACTCAGGAACATGCCGCCCATGCCCCTGCCCCACCCGGCTTTCGGGATGCTGTGCTCAACCCGGCGACCAATGCCATGATCTGCGCGGTTTCCGCTCCGCGCTTCCGCACACTTCGCGTTGCGGACAGTCGTATGCGAATGGTACGCAAGGCACTCCTGGAAGGCCCCGATAAGCTCGACCCCAGCCATAAGATGCACTTGCTTAATGACCCCGTTGCACTTTCACGTCTGCATTTCGACGTATGGGCATCGGAGGATGCCCATCCTGCATGGCGCAATTATCCACTTAAACCAAAGGTACCCAGTCATGCATCGACGCGCCTTCCTGAAAGCATCTTCAGCACTGAGCCTGGGAATACTGCCACAGTTAGGGCATAGCGCTACCGCGCACAACCTGCTGAAAAGCCTGGGCAAGCCTCAACGCTTCGATTATGCATCGCTCAAGGGCCATGCCAAAGCTTTGGCGGCCAGCGCCTATCATGCACCAGACGATGTTCTCCCGGACAGCGTACAAAAGCTCAACTGGGACCAGTTTCAGGCAATACACTACCGCCCAGACCATGCCTTGTGGGCTAAGGATCGGCTACGTTTCCAGATCCGATTTTTTCATCCGGGCCTGTCTTTCAAGACGCCCGTCCGTATGTATGAAATAACAGACGGGCAGGCACAGGAAATCGCCTATAACCCGGCCATGTTCGACTATGGAAAGAGTGGTCTGCAGGGTGAGAATTTGCCCGCAAATCTGGGTTTCGCCGGCTTTCAGTTGTTCTATCACACCGATGAAAAACGCGACATCGCCGCCTTTCTGGGCGCGAGTTATTTCCGGGCAGTCGATGCGGAGATGCAATATGGTCTGTCTGCCCGTGGTCTGGCAATCGACAGCGGCATGGCGCGCAGTGAAGAGTTTCCTCGCTTTACCGCTTTCTGGTTTGAACAGCCCGCACCGGCATCTGGCCTGCTTACAGTGTACGCATTGATGGATTCGCCCAGCATCACCGGCGCCTATCGTTTCATCATTCATCCGGGCACGCAGATGGTCATGGATGTCGATGCCGCGCTGTACCCGCGCAAGCCCATTGAACGGCTGGGTGTGGCACCGCTGACCAGCATGTTCCTGTTTGGCGAGAATGATCATCGCATCAACAACGACTGGCGGCCGGAAATCCACGATTCAGATGGTCTGGCAATTTGGCGCGGAAATGGAGAATGGATCTGGCGGCCGCTGACCAATCCTGAGAATCTGCGTTTCAATGCTTATGCCGACGAGAATCCGCGCGGCTTCGGCCTGCTCCAGCGCGACCGCAATTTCGACCATTATCAGGATGACGGCGCCTTCTATAATCGGCGTCCCAGTCTATGGGTCGAGCCACGCTCGGACTGGGGAAAGGGCTCGATTCAACTGATTGAACTACCGGCCGCGGACGAAACCTCAGACAACATCGTCGCTTTCTGGAATCCGGACAAACCCACCTATGCCGGACAGGAACTGCTGTTCGCCTATCGTCTCTACTGGAGTGCCAAACCACCGGTTGCTTCACCCCTTGCCAGGGTAGTTGCCACACGTACCGGACTGGGTGGCGTCATCGGGCAGAAACGCACCTATTTCTCCTGGCGGTTCGTGGTCGATTTTGCTGGCGGCGCACTCCATATGCTCGGCAAGGATACGGTGGTCGAACCGGTGATTACGGTGTCACGCGGAAAAACCGAAATTGCTTCCGTACGTCCGCTGGCGTCGATTCATGGACTACGCGCAATGTTCGATCTGCATCCGACCGACGATTCAACCGAACCAATCAATCTTCGCTTGTATTTACGTGCAGACGGCCAGGCATTGAGCGAAACCTGGCTGTATCAGTGGACACCACCGAAACAGCATCCGGCCTTGTGATAGCCGGGAAACACACGGTTATTCGGGCTGATATCCCTTGCTTGGATTTTCCGGCAATACGCCATCGTGAAACAGCAACGTCGCCAGTTGTTGTCCATGCCTTTCCTCCACCACAATGCGAGACACGGCTGCACTGCCCACCTGAATGCGATAGGCATTATGGACGGGCATGTCCAGCACACCGGCCAGCAGCATGCGAATCACCCCGGCGTGGCACACCACCAGCACATGTTCACCGGCATGCGCCGCCAGCATGGCATGCCAGCCCGCCATCACGCGCGCGTGAAAATCCGTCAGCAGTTCCGCGCCTTCCGGGCGATGCGCAACCGGGTCCCATCTGAAGTCAAATAGCCGATCGGGATGATGGGCGGTCAGTTGTCCGGGCGTCTGTCCTTCCCACTCACCAAAAATAACTTCCTTGAAACGCCCTTCCACACCGGCGGGGATACCGTGTTTGTCGGCCAGTGCGTCGGCAAACGCCTGGCAACGACTTAACGGAGAGGTGATGATGCGCTGCCACCCGGCATAATCCCCCACCACCTTCCACATCTGTGCCCAGCCTTTTTCCGACAGCGGGTCATCGGTTTGGCCGCGGTATTTACGGCCGCCCACGGGTTCGCCATGACGGATCAAGTCGATAGTAGTCAACATGCTGCCTCCCGAATCAAAGCGCGATTATAGCGGCTGGGGCACAAGGTTAAAGGTAAACTGCACACATGGTAAAAATCATCCCCCGCCCTTACCCTGAAGCCATCGCCAACACCCTCGCCGATGCCGGCCTGCATCCCGTGCTGGCACGCGTTTATGCGGCCCGGCAAATTACCCGTATGGCGCAACTGGAAACCCGGCTTGCCGGCCTGCTGCCTTTTGATACGCTCAAAAACATACATGCCGCCGCACAAAGACTGGCTGATGCCTTCATCCGCAAAGAACGTATCCTCGTAGTAGCCGACTATGATGCCGATGGCGCCACCGCCTGCGCAGTCGCGTTACGCGGCCTGGGGTTGCTGGGCGGCAGCGCGGATTTTCTGGTACCGAACCGGTTTGAGTATGGCTATGGGCTCACCCCGGAAATTGTGCGTCTGGCGGCCGGACGCCATCCCGATCTGATTGTCACCGTAGACAATGGTATCGCCAGTGTAGCCGGTGTCGCCGAGGCGAAACGGCTCGGCATCGAAGTGCTGATCACCGATCACCACTTGCCTGGCGATGAGTTGCCCGAGGCGCTGATCGTCAACCCCAATCAACCAGGCTGCACTTTCCCGAGTAAAAATCTGGCCGGGGTCGGCGTCATGTTTTATGTGTTGCTGGCGTTACGCGCCGAGTTGCGTGCGCGCGGCGTATTTACTGCCGGGACCTTGCCCAATCTCGCGCAACTGCTCGATATTGTCGCTTTGGGTACGGTGGCGGATGTCGTGCGGCTCGACGACAATAACCGCATTCTGGTTGAACAGGGTTTGCGCCGCATGCGTGCGGGCCGGTCGTGTGCCGGAATCCGCGCCTTGTTTCAGGCCGCTGGACGCGACCCTGCACGCGCCTCGGCATTCGACCTCGGCTTCATGGTGGGTCCACGCCTGAATGCGGCAGGCCGGCTGGAAGACATGTCGCTGGGCATCGCCTGCCTGCTCACCGACGACGATACTGCCGCCCTCACTATCGCCCAGCGCCTGCATGCACTCAATGCCGAGCGTCGCACTATCGAGGCCGGCATGCAGGAAACCGCGCTGGCCTCTCTCGATAGTATCGAAACAACCGACAGCTACAGTCTGGCCCTGTTCGATCCGGACTGGCATCAGGGCGTCATCGGCATTCTCGCTTCGCGCCTCAAGGACAAATACCATCGCCCCGCCATTTGCTTTGCACGTGGCAATGATGGCGAGATCAAAGGCTCGGGCCGCTCCATCGGCGCCCTGCATTTGCGCGATGCGCTGGATATCGTATCCAAGCGCTCACCCGATCTGATTCTCAAGTTTGGTGGCCATGCGGCAGCCGCCGGCTTATCCATCCGCGAAGCCGATTTTGCGCGTTTTGCCACGCAGTTCGAACAAACCGTTCAAGGATTGCTGTCGCCCGGGGATTTGTCCAAAGTGATCGAAATCGACGGCGAACTGCCATTGCAAACCCTGAATCTGGAGCTCGCCCAGGCGCTCGACGGCCAAGTGTGGGGGCAAGGTTTCCCCGCACCGAGTTTCAGCGGCGTGTTCCGCGTTGCCCAGCAACGCGTGGTGGGCGAAAAGCATCTCAAGCTGCGCCTGGAAATGTCGGGGCAGCTATTCGAGAGCATCCTGTTTTTTCGCGACCAGCCCCTGCCAGAGCGCATTCAGGCGGTATACCGGCCCGAGACCAATACCTACAATGGCGTGACCAGCCTACAATTAAAGCTTGAACACTGGATCGAGGAGACCTGAATCAATACCGGATTCGTTACTGTTGAAGGCCTGGAACATCTACCCGCCTTCGCCATCAGCCTGGCCATTGGCATGCTGATCGGCCTGGAGCGCGAGCGTACACCCAGCGCCAAAGCCGGGCTGCGCACCTTCACGCTGGTTGCGCTGTTCGGCACACTGGCGGCCTTATTGTCGGAACAGACGCACGCCGCCTGGGTGCTGGCAGGCGGCCTGCTGGTGGTCGGTGGAATGATGGTGGCGGCTTATGCGCGTGCACCGTATCTGGGTGATGACCCCGGCACCACCACGGTGGCGGCCATCATCCTTTGTTACGGGTTGGGTGCAATGGTCTGGTATGGCTACCATCAACTGGCAGTAATGCTCGCCATCGTCGCCACCGTGCTGCTCTACTTCAAGACCGAACTGCATGGCATCACCCGCAGCCTTACGCGTCGCGACCTGCTTTCCTTCCTGCAATTCGCAGTGTTGTCGCTGGTGATCCTGCCATTGCTGCCGAATCAGGATTATGGCCCCTACCACGCGCTCAACCCTTATCAGATCTGGTGGATGGTAGTGCTGATTTCCGGTGTCAGTCTGGCCGGCTATGCCGCGCTGCGCATCGCCGGGCAGCGCCATGGCATCCCTTTGATGGGACTGCTCGGCGGACTGGTGTCGAGTACTGCCACTACCCTGGTATTCTCTCGTCACGCACGTGACAATGCCGCGCTGACGCCGCTCGCCACGGTAGTGATACTGCTCGCCAATCTGGTGGTGCTGGTGCGCCTCGGCGTGATTGCAGCAGTGGTGTCACCGCGCCTGCTGCCTGCACTGTTACCGGTGCTGGGTGGTGGACTGATTGCAGGACTGTTGGGCACCGCCCTGTTGTGGCGGGGATTGCGTGGTACTAACGAGCTACCTGATCTTGAACTTGGCAACCCCACCGAAATACGCACGGCGCTGGGATTCGGCCTGCTCTATGCGGCAGTATTGTTCGCGGCTGCCTGGCTGTCCGACTATGCGGGCAGCCGGGGCCTGTACGCTGTGGCGCTGGCCTCGGGCCTCACCGATGTCGACCCCATCACCCTTTCCAGTCTGCACCTGTTCGAGTTGGGCAAGTTCACGCAAAATCATGTGGTAACCGCAATCACCCTGGCATTCATTGCCAACATGGTATTCAAATTCAGCCTGACGCTATTCGTTGGCAGTCAATTGCTGGCGCGCAAAACCGCCGTCGGCATGTTTGCCATGCTGCTGGGCGTTGCGGCCGGCTGGCTGATCTTGCAGACCGGATAAACCAAACAATACTACCTACGTGAGTACACCTTCTTCCTATACGTGGCCGTTTGTGATTGGCCTCGCACGCGCGCACAAACGCAAACTGCTGTTCGCCAATCTGGTCGCACTGTTTGCGGCGGCTGCCAGCGTGCCGATCCCGCTGTTGCTGCCGTTGTTGGTGGATCAGGTGTTGCTGCATCAACCCGGCGCACTCACCCGCTTTATTGATCAGTACGCCCCTGTTACCTGGCATGGGGCCACCCTGTATATCGGCACGGTACTGGCCGCCACCCTGCTCCTGCGGCTGATCGCCATGCTCGCGGGTGTATGGCAGAGCCGCCAATTCACCCTGATCGCCAAAGACGTGACTTATCGCCTGCGCCGCCAGATGCTGGCGCGGCTGTCGCATATCGCATTGTCCGAATATGAAACTCTGGGTAGCGGTACCGTGACGTCGCATTTTGTTACCGACCTGAATGCGGTGGATGATTTCATTGGTGCGGCAGTAGCCAAATTCATAGTGGCCGCATTCATGCTGATCGGCATGACGGCAGTGTTGTTGTGGATGCATTGGCAACTGGCCTTGTTCATTCTGCTGCTCAATCCGCTGGTGATTTATTTCACCATGCTGCTTGGGAAAAAAGTGAAGGACCTCAAGCGCGTCGAGAACAGCGCATTCGAGTTATTTCAGCAAGCCCTCACCGAAACCCTGGACTCGATTCAGCAAATTCGCGCCCTCAACCGCGAGCGCCATTACCTGGCAAGGGTAATGGACCGGGCGCAGGACATCCGTACCCACACCGCTGCGTTTTCATGGAAAAGCGATGCGGCGAACCGGGCATCGTTTCTGATATTCCTGTTCGGTTTTGATATTTTTCGCGGCGTGAGCATGCTGATGGTGGTTTACTCGGGTCTGAGCATCGGCGAGATGATGGCGGTATTCGGCTACCTGTGGTTCATGATCGGACCGGTTCAGGATATTCTCGGCATCCAGTATGCGTGGTTCGGCGCCAAGGCTGCACTGGCGCGCATTAACCACCTGCTTGCCCTCAAGGACGAACCCCAATATCCGCATCTCCATAATCCCTTCACGGGCAAGCACACAGTCGGGCTGGCCGTGCAGGATGTGTTCTTCCAGTATGGTGAAAACGAGGTACTGAACGGCGTCAGCCTGAACATCCATGCTGGTGAAAAAGTCGCGCTGGTCGGCGCCTCCGGCGGTGGAAAATCCACGCTGGTGCAGATCATTCTTGGCTTGTACCAGCCGCAGTCGGGCAGCATATCTTTCAATGGCATTCCCACCACCGAAATTGGCTTCGACGTAGTACGCGAGAATGTCGCCACCGTACTGCAACATCCGGCCCTGTTTAACGACACTGTGCGCATGAATCTGAGCCTGGGATGCGAGATGGACGAAGCTGCCTTATGGCGGGCGCTCGAAATGGCCCAGTTGGCCGATACCATCCAGGCCATGCCGAATGGATTGAATACCCTTGTCGGCCGCCAGGGTGTACGCCTGTCGGGCGGACAACGTCAGCGTCTGGCCATCGCACGCATGATTCTGGCTGATCCCAGGGTGGTGATTCTGGACGAAGCCACCTCCGCGTTGGACACCGCTACCGAAGCCCGGCTGCATGCGGCATTGCATGATTTTCTGAAAGACCGTACGACGCTGATCATTGCGCATCGGTTGTCGGCGGTAAAACAGGCCGACCGTGTTTACGTGTTCGACGGTGGACAGATCATCGAGGAAGGTGTGCATACCGAACTGATACGCAACGACGGGCTGTACGCCAAACTGTATGGCACGCTGCAGCACTGACACATGCCGAACACTGCGAAGATTCAGCAACAATCGGTAGCAATCGGATCAGGGTTTGCCATCTGCGCTATCGGCATAAGCGATAATGAAGTATATTTAAATTCAATATGTTGAAAAAATAACAAACGTTTTTTCGTGGTTATTGCCGAGGAGCATGAGTAGCAGATGGCTTCACCTCCACGCCCCATACCATCCCCGCACGGAACATCACTCCGATGGAACATGACGCAATGATATATTCGACCCTGCGCATTGTTTTATTATATTTATTGCTTTCCAGCTTATGGATACTTTTGTCCGACCAATTCCTGCAGCAGTATATTACTGATCCCGGTTTCACAGAACGCCTGGAATCATTGAGGGAATGGAGTTGGGTTCTGGCCAGTACGCTCGTCCTGTTTTTCCTGTTACGCCGCCAAAATACCACCGCATGGCGTGCCAGCGAAATCCTCTCGGAACGGGAAAGAAATTTCCGCATGCTTACCGAAACCATTGCTACCGCAATTTTTCTCCATCGTGGCGGACGCTTGTGTTTCGTCAATCCAAAAGCGGTCGCCTATAGTGGCTACACCCGTGAAGAATTGCTGACCATGGATTTGTGGCAATTGGTAGCCCCGGAGTATCAGGAAATCGTCAAAGAGCGCGCTTTGGCACGCCAGAAAGGCATCAGCGGCGCCGCCAGTTACGAATTCAAAATCATTACCAAACAGGGCGATGATCGCTGGCTGGAAGTAACCGCCGATTCCATTGAATTCGAAGGTACGCCAGTCGGTCTGGCTACCGCTTATGACATCACCCAGCGCAAGCTGGCGGAGCAAAAAATCAATTTACTCAATGCCGAACTTGAGCACCGTGTCATCGAACGGACCACAGAACTGGAAACGGCCAATACCCAATTACGCACCTCGCAAGCCAGCATCCGTGAATTGAATGAGGAACTGCAGGCATCGGTGCAGGAAATGCAAGCGTTCAGTTACTCGGTTTCGCATGACTTGCGCGCCCCTCTACGCGCCATTCAGGGTTTTACCCAGGCGCTACAGGAAGATTACGCAAGCCAGCTCGACCCGGCAGGCCGGGATTTCGCGCAACGCATCGTCACCGCAGCCAACCGCATGGATATCCTTATTCAGGATCTGCTGGCATATAGCCAGTTGAGCCGCGGCGAACTCAGCCCGAAAACTGTGAGCTTGGCCAAAATTGTGGCTGAGGCCAGCGCCCAGCTTCAGACGCAGATCGCCGAACATCACGCCAGCATTTCAATTATTGGATCGTTGCCGGATGCTTTCGGTCATCGCCCAACCCTGGTACAGGTTATCGCCAATCTGCTATCCAATGCCATCAAATTTGTCGCGTCCGATACACCGCCATTGGTATATATCTCGGCAGAAACATTTGAAAACAGGGTGCGCTTGTATGTAGATGACAATGGCATCGGTATCCCCGCCGAACATGCCGAACGCATTTTCAAGGTATTCGAGCGCTTGCATGGCATCGAAACCTATCCCGGAACAGGAATCGGCCTTGCTATTGTGCGAAAGGGAATCGAGCGTATGGGAGGCCACGCAGGCGTCATGGCAAAAGAAAATAACGGCAGCCGATTCTGGATAGAGTTGCCGCTCACAAGGGAGAGGGGATGAATATAACGCTGCCGACGCTATTACTGGTGGAAGACGATGCCAATGACGTGATGTTGTTCCGCCGTGCCAAGGACAAATCGAATCTGTCCAATCCCTTGCAAGTGATGGAGGACGGTGAAATGGCCGTTGCCTATCTCTCCGGCCAGGGTCAGTACGCTGACCGTAGCCGCTATCCGCTACCTGCGCTCATGCTGCTGGACCTGAAACTGCCGCGCAAATCCGGCCTGGAAGTGCTTGCCTGGCTGCGCGAGCAACCCGGTCTCCTGCGGCTGCCTGTCGTGGTATTGACCTCTTCCAAGGAAAGCGTGGACGTCGGCCATGCGTATGATCTCGGTGCCAATTCCTATCTGGTCAAGCCGGTGGCGTTCGACACATTGCTGGAAATGGTCAAGGCATTGGGGATGTATTGGTTCATACTCAATGAACAACCGGAGCTTCAACCTTCCGCAGATGAATAAAATGGATATGAAAATAACCAGACAGACTCCACTGAAATGCCTGCTGGTGGATGACAATCCAGATGATCGTGCCCTCGCCTCCCGAGCGCTGGCGCGCGAATTTCCGGATATGCAGACGGAATTTGTCACGGATATGGATGGATTCAAGCAACGTATTGAAGCAGGCAATCTGGACCTGGTCATTACCGATTATCAATTGCGCTGGACTGACGGCCTGAACGTTCTGCGCATGATCAAGGAGGCACTCCCGGAATGCCCTGTGGTCATGTTCACCGGTACCGGTAGCGAAGAAATTGCCGTGGAAGCGATGCGCGCCGGCCTGGATGAATATGTACTCAAGGCGCCCGGGCATTATGTCCTGCTCCCCACGCGGGTGCATTCGTTATTGGCACGTGCCGAGCAGCGGCGGCTTCTTGAAGCGGCAGAAAAAGCGTTGCGCGAGAGTGAATCGCGCCTGCGTACCATCATCGACACTGAACCGGAATGTGTCAAGATCATTGGCTCCGACCACCGTCTGCAATTCATGAATGCATCGGGGCTTGCAATGATAGAAGCGGATTCCGGCGAACAAGTGCTGGGAAAGAAACTGCTGGAGATACTTCTACCAGAGTACCGTCTGGCTTTTCAGAATTTGACCCGCAGCGTACTGGCGGGAAACAAAGGCTCGCTGGAATACGAAATTACCGGTCTCAAAGGCCATCGCCGCTGGCTGGAAACCCACGCCGTCCCGCTGGTCAGCGAAATGGATGGCAGCACTTCATTGCTGTCCATCACACGCGACATTACCGAGCGCAAACTGGCCGAAAGCGGTCGTGCGCAACTGACCGCCATCATCAATTCCGCCATCGATTTTATCGGTATTTGCGGTCAGGATGGAACGGTTACCTTTGTGAACCGGGCCGGGCGCAATATGCTGGGTATCGATCTGAACGAAGACCTGTCCACCACCCGCATGCAGGACTATCTGCCCGCGTGGGCAGCAGAACAACTATATAGCCATGGTATCCCCACCGCGATCCAGGAAGGCATGTGGCGCGGCGAGAGTGCATTGTGCCCACGCGACGGAAAAGAAATCCCGGTATCGGCGGTCATCGTCGCACACAAGCTTGCGGATGACAGCGTGGATTTTTTTTCCACCATCATGCGCGACATCTCGGAGCGCAGACACCATGAAGAACAATTACAACATCTCGCCACCCACGATAGTCTGACCGGCCTTCCTAACCGCGCGCTCTATTCCGACCGCCTGGAAGTGGCCATTCTCGAAGCCCAGCGCAATCAGCGGCTGGTCGCTGCCATGCATCTTAATCTGGACCGTTTCAAAACCATCAATGACACCCTCGGTCACGAAATGGGCAATGCCTTGCTGCAGGCGGTCGCAGAACGGCTTGAAAATAACATACGCGAGGTTGACACCATCGCCCGGCTCGGCAGCGATGAGTTTGCGCTGGTGTTCACGGACATCGCGCAACTGGATGAGGTGAGCGAACTGACACAGGAAATCCTGCATAGCTTCAAGAAACCATTCCGAATCGGAGAACATGAATTATTCCTGACTGCCAGCGTCGGCATTGCTGTTTATCCGCTGGATGACCTGACCCCCGACGGCCTGTTGAAAAATGCTGCTATCGCCTTGAATCGCAGCAAGGACACGGGTGGAAACAGCTACCAGTTTTACACCGCAGAAATGAATGCCAAGGCATTACAGCATTTATTGCTGGACAATGCCTTGCACCATGCGCTAGAGCGGGATGAATTGCAATTGTATTATCAACCACAGGTGGATTTTCAAACTGGCAAAGTATGCGGAATGGAGGCCCTGTTGCGCTGGAAACACCCGGAACTGGGAATGATTTCACCCGCCGAATTCATTCCGCTGGCCGAAAAAACCGGTTTGATTGTCCCGATCGGCGAATGGGTATTACGCACAGCCTGCACGCAAAACAAGGCATGGCAGATGGCAGGACTGCCAGCGCTACCCGTTGCCGTCAATCTGTCGGGGCGCCAGTTCGCCCAGCTTAACCTGGCGCAAACCATTACCCGGATACTGACGCAAACCGGGCTGTCACCGGACCTGCTGGAACTGGAAATTACCGAAGGTACGCTGATTCAAAACATTCAGGATTCCATTGCCATACTTCATGAATTGAATAGCCTGGGCATAGCCATCTCCATTGATGATTTTGGGACTGGTTATTCTTCATTAAGCTATCTCAAGCGTTTCCCGATCAATGCCATCAAGATTGATCAATCATTTGTGCGCGACATTTACACTGATCCGAACGACGCCGCGATTGTAAGTGCCATCATTGCCATGGCACGTAGCCTGGGCATGAAAACCATTGCGGAAGGCGTGGAAACCAATGAGCAGCTGTCGTTCCTGCGCTCGCATCAATGCGACCTGATGCAGGGGTATTATTTCAGCAAGCCGGTTACCGCTGAAATCATTAGCCAAATGTTGAGTGAAAATTGGAGCTTAAGCTTTGGGGAGAAGGCGGTGGTCAGCTAATCCGGCGCAGCGCGATCATTCAATCATCGCACTTGAAGATAATGTAATTTGTAATGCCATTGTTAATCCGTGATTGCCCATAACACTTCAGCCATGACTATCTTATTTGACCGCCGTTCCAGTTTATTGTCATTGTTATTGGTGGGATGCCTGCTTGGCGGTTGCCAGCCAACGTCCCCGGAATTTTTTCAGGGTTATGCAGAAGGCGAACCAGTGCGGGTGGCGGCACAACAATCCGGCGTATTGACTTCGCTAACGGTGCAACGCGGCGATCATGTTCAAACGGGTGCCGCGCTATTCAGTCAGGAGCATGCACAGGAAGCTGCCGCAGTAACACAGTCCGAAGCACTACTGGCACAAGCTCGAGCGCAGTCGGCCAACCTTGATACCGGAAAACGCACGCCTGAGATCGCAGTAATTGATGCCCAGCTTGCCGATGCACGGGCACGCCTGCGATTGTCCACGGATCAATTGACGCGTCAGCAAACATTGCGGGCAAAAGGTTTTATCAGCGCCGAGGCACTGGATCAGGCGCGTACCCAACTCGCCCGTGATCAAGCGCACCTTGCCGAAATCGAGGCGCAGCGTAGCAGCGCCCAGCTGCCCGGCCGCAAGGATGAACGGATGGCCGCGGTCGCCCAGGCAAATGCGGCGCAGGCCCAACTGGCGCAGAGCCAGGTTCGGCTGGCGCAAAAATCCCAGACTTCACCCGTGACTGGTCAGGTGGAAGACAGCTTTTACCGGGTGGGCGAATGGGTGGGTACCGGGCAGCCGGTGCTATCCATTCTGCCGCCGCAAAATATCAAAGTGCGCTTTTTCGTACCGGAAACGCGGCTGGCCGCCATACACGCTGGAGAAAATGTGCGCATCCATTGCGACGGCTGCGGCGCACCCATTACTGCCAAGGTACGCTTCATCGCCCAGCAAGCCGAATACACGCCACCAGTGCTGTATAGCGAAAATAATCGCCACCGCCTGGTCTATCTGGTGGAAGCGTGGCCTGCATCGAAGGATGCGACGCGACTGCACCCCGGCCAGCCGGTCGACGTGACCTTGAAATGAGTGACGAACTGCTCATCGATGTCAGCGGTCTGAGCAAGTCATTCAATGGCAAACGCGCCGTCAACGGATTATCGATACAAGTACGACGTGGCGAAATATTCGGCTTTCTCGGCCCCAACGGCAGCGGCAAAACCACCTCGATCCGCATGCTGTGCGGGCTGCTCACACCGGATTCCGGTAGCGGCACCTGCCTGGATTTCGACGTGCTCACGCAAAGCCGGGAAATCAAGAAACAGGTGGGTTACATGACCCAGCGTTTCAGCTTTTACGATGATTTATCCATCCGCGAAAATCTGGATTTTGTGGCCCGCATGTACGGCATGAATAACCGCCGCAATGTGGTGGAACAATCAATGCTCGATCTCGGGCTGGCCGACCGGCACGCGCAACTGGCGGGCACCCTGTCGGGCGGCTGGAAACAACGTCTGGCGCTGGCCGCGTGCATGCTGCATCAGCCGCGCCTGCTGTTGCTGGACGAACCGACTGCCGGGGTCGACCCCAAGGCGCGGCGTGACTTCTGGGATGAAATCCATCGCCTGTCCGGGCAGGGCATCAGCGTGCTGGTATCCACCCATTACATGGACGAAGCCGCGCGTTGTCATCGTCTGGGCTACATCGCCTATGGTGATCTGCTCGCCTCGGGTACGCCTGAAGAACTATTGGCCGCCAGCAAGCTGGCCAGCTACAACGTTCACAGCAACGACCTGGCGCTGGGGGAACGGCTCAAAGCCTTGCCGGACGTCGAGCAGGTCGTCGCCATGGGGCACGTATACAGCGTCAGCGGTACCGATGGGGAACGCATTCTGCAAAATCTGTCCGCGATAGAAGGCTTGCGTTTCGAACCGGTGGAAACCGGGCTGGAGCAGGTATTCATCCAGCTCATGGAGCACACTGCGGAGCAGACCTCATGAAGCTGCCTCTCTCTTTGCACCGCTTGTGGGCCATCGTAGCAAAGGAATTCATCCAGCTGCGGCGCGATCGCATTACCTTTGCCATGATGGTGGGTATACCCGTAATGCAGCTGGTACTGTTCGGCTTTGCCATCAATACCGACCCCAAGCATCTGCCTACCGTGGTGCTGGATGCCGATCAGAGCGCCTATTCGCGCAGCCTCACGGCCGGTCTGGAAAACAGCGGTTACTTCGACGTGCGGCCTTATACCGGGAGTGTCGCCCGGGCGGAAGAAGACATGGCCATTGGGACAATCCAGTTCATTGTCTCCATCCCCGCCGATTTCTCGCGCCGCCTGATACGCGGCGAGAAACCCGCGGTACTGGTGGAAGCGGATGCATCTGATCCGGCTGCCACCGGCAACGCGCTGGCAGCATTGGCCAATCTCAGCCAGACCGTACTATCCCACGACCTGACCGGCCCGCTGGGTCAGTTGAATGCCACGCCGCCCCCGTTTGAGGTGCGCGTACAGCGCAACTACAATCCGGAGGGCATTACCCAGTACAACATCGTGCCGGGGCTGATGGGTACCATTCTCACCATGACCATGATCATGATGACCGGTATGGCCGTCACCCGCGAACTGGAACGAGGCACACTGGAAAATCTGCTGGCCATGCCGGTACACCCGCTGGAAGTGATGATCGGCAAGATCATCCCCTACATCATGGTGGGCTACATCCAGGTGGTGGTCATCCTCACCGCCGCCTACTTCCTGTTCCATGTGCCCATTGCCGGCAGCCTGCCGCTGCTGCTGGCCTGTGTGCTGATTTTCCTGGCAGCCAATCTTGCTGTCGGCATGATGTTTTCCACGATCGCCAAAAGCCAGCTGCAGGCCATGCAGATGACGTTTTTCTTTTTCCTGCCGTCCATGCTGCTGTCCGGCTTCATGTTCCCGTTTCGTGGCATGCCGGAGTGGGCGCAGGTCATCGGCTCGGCGCTGCCGCTCACGCATTTTCTGCGCATCGTGCGCGGCATCATGCTGAAGGGAAACGGCTGGGCCGAAACCTGGCCCAGCGTATGGCCGCTGCTGGTGTTCATGGCGGTGGTGCTGGTGATCGGTCTGAAACGTTATCGTCGCACGCTGGATTGAAGCCGTGTCAGAAAAACGCAATGCAAATTCACCCAAAAATGCAAAATTTTTGTATGTTATTCTAGATCTCGACAGGCGTTTAAGCGTGAACCTCGCGGAGCTACAAACAAGAACTCTGCTAAACCGCAATATCTAAAATGCATGCACTGATCCTCGTTACATCATGATGCCTGAACCCCCCCACGACAAAACGGATTACGAGTTGCATCAAAAATTGCTGGCCGTCTACAAGTTGACGTTAGCGGATATTGCACAGCGCGCTCCTCTCGCTCAGACATTGACCGGCATTGTGACCGGCATTGAAGACCCGAATCCCGGAATTCATGGCGCTATTTTCCTGATGGACGAGGAAGGCAACCGCCTTCATTTGGCTACCGCACCCAGCCTGCCTGAAAACTACCTGCGCGCGATTGACAGCATCACTGTGTCAGATGAAGTCTGGGCATGCCAGTCTGCAACTGACAACGCGATTCTCATTACCGCCGAACGTATCGAGGCAAGTCAATTCTGGTGCAACTTTTGCGAGTTGGCCAAGCAACACGCACTCCAGGCCTGCATGGCGATCCCTATCCTGTCTGCCGGTAACCGCGTGCTTGGCATTTTTGTTGCCTACTCACAAGGAATTGGTCAAATGAACAGCCGGCATCGGGAGATCATCACCGACATCGCCCTGCTGGCGTCGATTGCTATTGAACGCAATATCGACGAGGCCAAACTGAATGGCGCCGAGAATACCTTGCGCGAGAGCGAAACAAGGATGGCGCTGGCTATCAAAGAAAGTGGTACCGGTATTTGGGATCGGAATATTGTAACGGGAGAGATGCATTATTCATCCGGCTGGAAAGCCATTCTGGGTTACACGGATGAGGAAATCAGCAACCGGATCGAAGACAGTTATACGCGTGTGCATCCGGATGATCTTGATGCTGTGCAAGCGGCAATACAGGCGCATTTTGACCAAAAAACCAACGGCTACGCGGTAGAACACAGAATTCGTTGCAAGGATGGCAGCTACAAATGGATCTCGAGCCGCGGCAGGGTAGTTAGCCGCGACAGGGAAGGCAAACCACTGCGGATGATAGGCACTACCACCGATATCACTTCCCTGCGTGCATTGTCTGAAAGATTGCAGCAAAGTGTCGATTTGCTAACCGATCTGACAAATGAAATCCCGGGTCTGGTATTCCAATATCGTTTATTACCAAATGGTGATGCGTTTTTTCCTTACGCCAGCCAGGGAATCAAGGATATTTATGAAACGACGCCTGAGCGGGTAATGCGTAGCGCGTCGGCCGTGCAACAGGTCATTCATCCGGATGATCTCGAAAATTACCGCGCTTCGTTCAATGAATCCGCCGCCAGTTTGACACCCTGGCATTTAGAATATCGTGTCATCTTACCAAGACAACGCCTACGCTGGCGTCAGGGACATGCCCGGCCTATCCGGCTACAGGATGGCAGCACACTATGGCATGGCTTTATCGCCGATGTAACCGAACGTAAGCACATCGAGATCGAATTACAGGAATTCGCTACAATCGATTTTCTGACGCAATTACCCAACCGGCGCTATTTCATGGCGCGAATGGATGAAGAACTGGTTCAAATCAAGCGCATGGCGGACCCGTATTCCGCGGTTCTGATGTGTGATCTCGATCTATTCAAAACCATCAATGACAATTACGGTCATGCAGTCGGCGATCTGGTACTCAAGCATTTTGCGCGCATCCTGCGCGATGAACTGCGCATGAACGATACCGTGGGCCGCGTGGGCGGTGAAGAGTTTGCAGTGGTTCTGTCTGGTATGGGTACGCCTGAAGCAAATATTTTTGCTAACCGGGTTCAAAAACGGCTTGCCGAAACACCCCTGGTTGTGAGTGATGTCACCATCACCGTGACAACGAGTATCGGCATTACCGTCATGAAGGCGACCGACATGAACGCTGATGCATCCCTATCACGCAGCGACAAAGCGCTTTATCGTGCCAAAACAGGCGGCCGCAACCGTATTGAAATTTTCGTTGATTAGCACACGGTTGCCTTGGGTCGGGCCAGTATCTTAATGTACAAGCGACAAATCCTGTCTGCTACCGTTTGCGGCGCGCATACATTAATCATTTTTTATAAGCAATCGAAGGAACTACTTTGTTCAAACTCATTGGTGCCTTAATAGGGTATTTTTACTTCGGCATTTTTGGGGCTTTTTTCGGCTACTTCCTGGGCAGTATTGCTGATCGGTATCGCGCTTATGGTTTTGGTGGCGTCAACCCGCTTAGCGCTAGCCAGCGCCAAGCCGTTTTTCTGGAAACGGTTTTTGTCTTGATGGGTAAAGTGGCCAAGGCTGATGGCCGGATATCGCAAGATGAAATTGCGCATGTCGAACTCTTTATTGAAAAATTGGGGATGTCTACCGAGCATAGGCAACAAGCCATCACACTTTTTAAAAAAGGTGCCGCCCCCGACTTTGATTTAGAGACTGCTTTGAGACAGTTTATGGCCGTTTGCGGCCAAACACACAGCCTGAAACAGATGTTGCTGGTGTATCTCATCGTGATGGCTTTATCCGATGGGCGCATCGATACAGCTGAAGAACACCTGCTGGTTGAGATTGCGTTACAGCTTGGTTATGACCACGATGCATTCAAGCGCATGCTGGATATGGTTTTGAATCAGGCACACTTCGCCAGCGGTCAGTCCGGCTCAGCCGACGCGCTGGATGATGCATATAAAGCATTGGGCGTCAGCAAGGACAGCAGCGACCAGGAAGTCAAACGCGCGTACCGTAAACTGATGAGTCAATATCACCCGGACAAGTTAATGGGCCAGGGTGTTCCGGCGGATATGATCGCGGTGGCCACTGAGCAGGCACAGGAAGTACAAGTAGCTTATGATTTGATCGTAAAGAGCCGTAAACAGTAGATTGGATTCTATCTGTTTCTTTTAGCAATTTATTGGCTCTGGTTTCGAGCCAATATCATTGGTATAAGATGGCAGTGACGGAAAGCGCTCTGGCTGTTACTGCGATTCCCATTGGCAAGCAGCAACATGAATGCCTTATGGATACTGGTTTTCCTGATCGTGCTTTCCGGTTTTTTGCCCTGGCTGAAATGGCGCTTGCCTCGGCACGTCGCGGCAGACTGGTTCAAATGGCCAACGAAGGAAACAAAGGAGCTATAGCAGCGATCGCCATCAAAGAACACCCTAGCCGGTTATTGGCGGCAACCCAGACCGGCATTACCGCCGCAGCCTTATTGATGGGTATCTATGTTTGTGGATGAAGGAGCCAAAATGGGTGCCTTCGCGCCGGAAGAAAGCCATCTCATGGGTAATGTTCTGCGTCTGGAAGACCGCCGTCTTGCCGCCATCATGACGCCGACCGCGGATGTGGCTTATCTGGATCTGCTCGCTCCGCGGGAACGTAACCTCAGACTACTGAGCGATGCACCCCATTCACAACTACCAGTTTGCAAGGGCGACCTGCAGCAGGTTATCGGCATCGCCGAAAGTCATGACATCCTGTAGGCTGCCATAGAAGGTGAAGTAGATTTCGCCGAAATCCCGCTCGGCTTGCCTCTCTTCGTACCCGGCACCCTTACGCTGATCGACCTGCTGCGCACCCTGCGTCAGCAAAAAACCGCCTTTGCTTTGGTGGTCAGTGAATTCGGCGTCACTGAAGGTTCGTCACCCTGGATGATGTCATGCTCTCGCTGGTGGGTGACATGATGCCGCTGGGCAACACCCCTGAGGACGCCCTGGCTGTGCGCCGCCCGGATGGCTCCTGGCTGCTGGACGGCCTGCTGGCCATCGACGAAATGAAGGATAAACTGGAAATCCGCTCGGTTCCCCATGAAGACCTGGGTAACTTTCATACCGTGGGAGGATTCGTGCTGGCATCCCTTGGCCGCATCCCGCGCAAATCCGAGCAGTTCTCCTGCGGTGACCGGGATTTCGAAGTGGTGGACGTGGATCGAAACCGGGTCGATCAGGTCCTCGCCATTCGACGTGGTATTCCTGCCGAACACAAGGAATAAACCCTACAATCCAGTCCGATACAGCAGGTCAGCAATTCATTCCTGCCCACTCAAGCTGTGCATGACCTGATGCCACCCGGCCGCAGCATTTTCTCCCACCGTTTCAAATACGACCTGGAGCTGTTTCATCTGGGTACCGGTGAGCCGGGCTTCCAATTTTTTTCCGGTCGCAGTCAATGAAAGTTGCCGCACACGCCGATCGTGTTCAGCCGTGATGATTTCCACCAGATGCATTTCGATCAACTGCCGTAGAGGCGCATTCAATGCCTGCTTGCTGACGTTGAGGATGCCCAGTAGCGAATTGACTGAAATCTGAGGATGGCGGCCGACAAAATAAAGTATGCGGTGATGCACCCGGCCCAGCCCACGCTGATCAAGGATACGGTCAGGCGGCGCCGTGAACGCCCGATAACCAAAGTAAAAATGCTCGATTGCCTGACGCAATTCGGTTTCGGACAGCTTGGATGGTAGTGTTTCGGAACGGGCTATTTGGTCAATCATATTGACATAATAGCCATTATTTCATTAGTATGTCTATAGGTCAACTTTATTGACATTAATAGACATTTGCCATGGATTCCGTTTCGACCTCACTGCACGCTCGCTTTTCCGATCGCACACGCAATCTACATGCTTCGCCGATTCGTGAAATCCTGTCTGTCGTCAATCGGCCGGGCATGATTTCATTCGCGGGCGGACTGCCTGCGCTGGACAGTTTCCCCAGATTCAGTCTTGACGCCATGCCGCAGCATATCCTGCAATACGGTTCCAGCGAAGGTGAATGGGCGCTGCGCCAGAAAATTGCCGAAGAACTGGGAATGCGGGGCCTGCAATGCACGCCTGAACAGGTTTTGATTCTTTCCGGTTCGCAGCAAGGTATCGATCTTGTCGCCAAACTGTTTATTGATCCCGGCACGATGGTGGCGGTAGAGTCGCCAACCTACCTGGCCGCTTTGCAGGTGTTCCGGTTCTTCGGTGCCCGTTTCCTGGCCTACGATCCAAGGATGCCAAATGTGCAAGACCTGCTGACGGGAAAACCCGCTTTTGCCTATGCCATCCCTACTTTTCAAAATCCCGGCGGCAGCTGCCTGAATGCCATCGAGCGTGCTGCACTGGCCGCCACTTGCGACACTGCCGAGCTACCCTTGTTTGAAGATGATCCCTATCGCGACCTGGCGTATGACCTCTGTGAGCGTACGCCAGTGTGCGCCCTGCTGCAGCAGGCACCGTGGATTTATCAGGGTTCCTTTTCAAAAAGCCTGGCACCCGGGTTGCGCCTCGGCTATCTTGCCGCGTCACCGGAACTGCTGCCCTATTTCACCCGGCTCAAACAGGCAGCGGATTTACACAGCAACCGCATCAGCCAGTGGCTGGTACTGCAGCAGCTGAATGATCCGGCACGCCACCAGCACATGGAAGAACTGGTTACCTGCTACCGTCAGCGCCGGAACACCTTCGAGGCGGGATTGCAGCACCATTTCGGCGACCTTGCCCTTTGGCAGACGCCGCCCGGCGGCCTGTTCTTCTGGCTCACCCTCAACCGCTGCATCGACACCCGTAAACTTTTACCCAAAGCCCTTGAGGAGGGCGTTGCCTTTATGCCTGGAGAACCATTTCTGCCCAAGGAAGTGGATAGTTGCGGCCAGATACGCCTCAATTTCAGTCACGCTGATGAGGCGCTGGTTGAATCCGGTCTGGGAAAACTGGCCGCCTTGATTCGTGATTTTACCTGACTCACAAATTTGTCCGGCTCAGTCATTCATCCATGCCATCTGGCTAGATATATTTTTTTCGCATCACGTATATCCGGTCTTCTGGCTCAGGACTCCGATTCAAGATTGCGGACATCAACCGAGACCGCCAGTTCATGTTCCCCTCCGCCGAAGATCACGCCTTTGAGCGGTGTCACATCACCATAATCACGGCCCCAGCCAACAATGATGTGTTGATCCAGCGGAATCTGATTATTGGTGGGATCGAAATCTACCCAGCCCAGTTCGGCTATGTAAACCGAACCATGCATGGGAGGCATCGCTGCCGGCCAGCTTTTCCTTGCCGGGTGGAGGCAGTGTTTCGATGTAACCGCTGGCATAACGTGCGGCAACTTCCTGGGTGCGCACACAGGCAATGGCAAGATGCGCAAAATCCTGGTATACGCGGTGCTCGAACACCGTCGCCAATTATTGATCCGGCCAGTTGAAGTTTTCATGATAGCGGCCCCGCACATCGGTGTTCGCGACCGCGGTCTCGTCGCCCCAGTGAATCTCGGCACCCTCAGCCTTGGCGCGCTGCTCGATGGCCGGATATTCATTATCCAACCAGTCCTTCACCGCCTCCGGGCGTTGCTCATACGCTTTCTTGATCGGCTTTTGCAGGGTAAACCCCCAGCGTCTGAGGGTAGTTGCCAACGCCCCGTACTGATAGCTTGATGCTGCATTCGCACTCAATCAACGACGGCTGCCCGGTTCCACAGCGCAAATTCCATCTTCAGTTGCTCCGGCCGCTTGTCGCAGATGATTTGCCGAACCCGGCGCGCTTGCTCATCAGTCAGGCGGCGACCTTCGCCAGCTTGTCTGCCGCGCGACGAGGGCTTGAGCGTTTCCGATCCGCCCTGTGCGTAGCGGTCAATCGCGCTACGCACGGCCGGGTAGGAGAGCCCACTCAACTCGACAATACGCATCACACCCATTCCTTTGCGATGTAATCGCACGACCTGCTTACGCCGCTCGTGCAGTTGCTCCAATGTTTGAAATCTTGCGTCTTCTTTATCCATGCGAGCGAGACTGAAATACTTGGCCTAAGCTCAATCTTCATCGTGCCGAGTCAATAACCCCCCAGTTGTCGATATACCGAGTTGGCCACACTCAACAAAGTTGCGCGCGGCAAATTCCCTGACAGGGCATAACCCCAGTCCAGATCAACCCAATAAAACGTGGCAACACCATCCTCCTCGGCAAAGCGGAACGCGGTTTCCGGCGTGGGTTGCGCCATATTGCGCAAATACAGCGTAATGCGCTGGCCTGCCGGGTTTTCATACATGAATTGTGCCGCCGGTTTATTGACTTCGCCCGGCAGCAGGCGTCCACCTACCAGACTGAACCCGGCGCTGGCCAGGTCGGGCACCTTCAACTGGCGTCCCAATCGCTTGGATAACCATGTCACCAATTGCTGTTCCTGAGCCGAATAGATTTCAACCGGCCGCCGCACATCCGGAGCGAAGGCAATATGGGCAACGGCTGCCTGATGCACAAAACGCGGCAAATCCATCCCGCTCGCATTCAAGGCAATATTTCCCGCGCTGCCGGAAGTGTGGCTGAGATATTGCCAGGTGCCGGCACTGCCAAGCGCCAGACCGATCAGCACGGATGCCGCGATACCTGCCAATCTGCTCGACGAAGCGTTGGGATGACGACGTGAAGCCAGGAGACGCAATGGTATGGGCTCGGTTAATACCGGGTCGTAATGAGCACGTAATGCTTGCCGCTGAGCGCGCATCCCGGTCACGCGCTCAGCGGCCTGTGGATCGGACGCAACCAGCGCTTCAACCTGCTTGCTTCGCTGAGCATCCAGTTGCCCATCGACATAAGCCATTAAATCATCCAGCGTAACGGGCTGTATATTTGCCTTCATTTCACTACCTTCAATCCAACTTTATGCTCGACGGATATTGAGCCATCCATGAATTCCCTGAGTCGTTGCCGGGCTCGCGCCAATCGGGACATCACGGTACCAATGGGAATGCCCAGCGCCTTTGCAGTCTGGGCATAGCTGAAATCTTCCAGAGCGACCAATAACAATACTTCGCGCAATTCAGGGGAAAGCCGGGTCACGGCAGCCGCGATATCCAGCCCTTCCAGCCGCTCGGACTGGGTGGCGCGCGTAGCGATCCCGGATATATCGTCCAGCGTCACATGGGAAACGCGGCTTTTAAGTTGCGTCACCTGGCTCACAAACAGGTTATGCATGATGGAAAACAGCCAGGGGCGCAAATCTGACCCGATTCGCCACAAATGCCATTTTGCATAAGCACGCTCCAGCGTGTCCTGCACCAGATCATCGGCATCGTCCGGACGGCCGCCGGTCAGCGCCCGTGCATAACGGCGCAGGCTGGGAATATGCTCGATGATCGGGTGTTTGAATAGCGACATGTTATTGGGGTGGCGCTCAAAAAAGCAACGCCGAAAAAAATAATATATGCCTCATATACAGGCTGTTAACGCATTTTATTCCACAAAACGAAAATATTCCTGGTTGCCTGGTAGCGCTCTCGCCAGAACATGCGAATAAAACAGCACATGAGCCTGTATATGACAGGGTAGCACTCAAGCCGACAAACAATTTTGAAGGGTCTTTTTATGCTGAAAAAAATTCTGACTGCAACGGCAGTCAGCTTCGCTATTGCCAGCGCTGCGCTGGCTCAAGATACGTTATATGTATATGGTCCTGGTGGCCCTGCGCCAGCCATGAAAGAGGCGGCGGCCGCGTTTGAAAAAGAGACCGGTACTAAAGTGGAAGTCACCGCCGGCCCCACACCTAAATGGCTGGACAAGGCGAAGAACGATGCCGATCTGATATTTAGCGGCTCGGAAACCATGATGACCGATTTTGTCTATGCCATGGAAGACCAGCTTTCCCATCAGCAGGTCACACCCTTGTACCTGCGCCCGTTATCCATATTGGTACGGCCTGGCAATCCCCGGCACATCAAAGGTTTGAAAGATATCCTCAAGCCGGGTATCAAGGTATTGGTCGTCAATGGCGCCGGGCAGAACGGTGTCTGGGAAGACATGGCAGGCCGCAAAGGCGATATCAGGACGGTAACGGCATTGCGCAACAATATTGCCGCTTATTCCAAAAACAGCGCCGAGGCCAAACAGACATGGATTGATAACAAGGATATCGACGTCTGGTTAATCTGGAATATCTGGCAAGTATCCAACCCGCAACTGGCCGATGTTGTTCCGATCGAGCGTGACTATGTCATCTATCGTGATACAGGCATCGCCATCACCAAACGCGCGGAAAACAAGCCCTCGGCCAAGGCATTTGCGCAGTTTCTGGGATCACCCGCTGGTGCAAGGATATTTACCAGGTGGGGTTGGCAAAACGGCCGGAAATAAATCGTCTTATCGACCATCGTTTTCGTCTGAACCGGTTATCAAAATAGCGGATTGAAAGTTGGCGCGCTTTGGCTCAGTATTCATGATCATGCGTCATGGAACGGGGGCAATACATGCCGACAGCTATCCTGTATCACCACGACTGCGCCAGACACGAGATGGGGCCGCTCCATCCGGAACGCCCGGAGCGGCTCGCCGCGGTACAGGATCAACTCAATATCATCCATCTGCAGTCTGCAATGCGTCATTACGAGGCTCCCCGCGCCACCCGGGAACAGTTGTTACGTGTGCATACAGCAGCCTATCTGGACCGGATAGAAGCGAGCCTGCCGAGGGCCGGCCTGACCAGACTTGATCCTGACACTGCGTTGAATCCTCATTCTCTGGAAGCGGCCTTGCGTGCCGCTGGCGCGGTAGTCCTGGCTACCGACATGGTCATGGGTGGCGAGGTGGACAATGCCTTCTGCAATGTACGCCCACCCGGCCACCATGCCACCCGTGACCAGGCCATGGGTTTCTGTATTTTCAACAACGTCGCCGTCGGCGTCGCCCATGCCCTCGCACAATACAGCTTGCAGCGGGTAGCCATTGTCGACTTTGACGTACACCATGGCAACGGCACCGAAGACATTTTTCACGAAGATGCGAGCGTCATGCTGTGCTCAACCTTTCAGCATCCGTTCTACCCGCATAGCGGCGCCGGTTCCGGCAACGCACATATCATCAACGTGCCACTGGCCGCAGGCACCGATGGCCCCGCATATCGCACGGCTTTCACGGCACGATGCCTGCCGGCACTGGAGCAGTTTGCGCCGGAAATGGTGTTCATCCCGGCCGGATTCGACGCTCACCGTGAAGACGACTTGGCTCAGCTTAATTTGGTTGAGGCTGATTACGCATGGGTAACGCAACAGATCAAAACTATCGCAGATAAGTACGCCCATGGCCGCATCGTTTCGACACTCGAGGGCGGCTACTCGCTCCCTGCATTGGGCCGCTGCGCGGCCGCTCACGTCGAGGTGCTGGCCGGAGCATGAATTGAGCGTTTCTATAATCTGATCCGGTCTATATTGAGAGTATCGGGTACTCTTATCGCATCGAGAAAGGAAACCACATGGATACGCGCGAAGAAATGCAAAAAATCCTGGACAAGCTCGTCCAGCAGCGGGATGAATTAATTGTTCAGGCCCATCTTGCCAAACTGGAGGCCATGGATGAATGGGAAAACATGGAAGCCAAACTGACTCAATTGCGTGCCAAGGCAGGCCAGATAAGCGACTCTGCAGAAGGCAGTGCCAAGGACATCAAAATAGCCGCCAAAGATTTGGCCGCAGAAATTGGCCGGGGTTACGACAAGATACGCAAGCTTTTTTGAAAACGCTGGTGGCCTGCCGTACGGACGAGCGTGATACACACCTACGGGTTTCCTGCTGGTTTGGTTTAGCTGGCCACATAGGCAATTACCCAATAACGTGCAAATTTGCCGATTGCCATGTACAACGCAGACTGCCATGGATTGAGCCGCAGCCAGCCCGCAGCAAGACACAGCGCATCGCCGATCAACGGCGCCCAGGCAAACAGCAATGCGGGCGCGCCATAACGACGCACCTTTTCCAGGTGCCGCAGTTGTCTGGTTTGCGGTACCAGCCAGCCCATGCCGAAGCTCACCATACCGCCCAGCGTGTTGCCCAGCGTGGCAACACCAAGCGCCGTCCACATTGTTGACGGGTAGGCTTTCAGTACCACGAACAGCACCGCTTCCGAGCCGCCCGGCAATAGCGTTGCCGCCAGAAAACTGCTGGCAAACAATGAAAACAGACTGACTGTTTCACTCATCACAGGAAAGGCTGCACGCTATTCGGCCAGGCCTTTTTTCAGCAACACCGTCACCATTTCATTCAGCCCCAGCTGGCGCGTTTGCGCCAAAACCTGAATCTGTTGCACCAGTTCACTGTTGAGTTTGACTGCAAACGGTACCAGACCCTGCGCCTGATCGAGTTTACGTTGTTCGCGCCGGTCCGGCAGCGCACTGGCCGCGCCACCAAAACGGTCCGGGATGCCGGCCTGTTTCATCTGGCTATTGATTTTCAGCCCCTGATTTTTATACAAGTCGGTTTTTTTCATGCCATCTGCCTTTAATTCTGTGAAGGCGCTTATTCTACCTGTGAAGACGATACCTCAAGGATGTTATAATTCGCCGTTTTTCAACGCCTTATATCAAACATCATGGAAGCAGAACGCCTCAATCAGATCGATGCCACCCTGACCGGCCTGGTGCGCCGCACCGCCGAACTTCGGGGGTATCTTTGACTTCGATACCAAGCTGGGCCGCTTAGAGGAAGTCAACGTTCTGGCTGAAGATCCGGCCATCTGGAGCGATCCGAAACGCGCTCAGGAACTGGGGCGCGAAAAAAAGTTGCTGGAAAATGTGGTGCTTACCATCCAGAACCTTGATCAGGGCTTGCGCGATGCACGCGATCTGTTCGAGATGGCGCGCGAGGAAAACGACGACGCCACGCTGGAAGCCGTGCGCGACGATACCGCAAAACTGGAACAAACCGTGGAAACCATGGAATTCCGCCGCATGTTCGCCAACCCGATGGACCCGGCCAACTGCTTCATCGACATTCAGTCCGGCGCGGGTGGCACCGAGGCATGCGACTGGGCATCCATGCTGCTGCGCCAGTATCTGCGCTACAGCGAGCGCAAAGGCTTCAAGACCGAGGTGATGGAAGTGTCCGACGGTGACGTGGCTGGTATCAAATCGGCCAGCATCAAGGTGGATGGCGAATATGCCTACGGATTTTTACGCAGCGAAACCGGCGTGCACCGGCTGGTGCGCAAATCGCCGTTCGACTCCTCCGGTGGCCGCCATACTTCATTCGCCAGTGTATTCGTCTACCCCGAGGTGGATGATTCCATCGAAGTGGACATCAATCCAGCCGACCTGCGCGTGGATACCTATCGCGCTTCCGGTGCGGGCGGCCAGCACATCAACAAAACCGATTCGGCAGTGCGTATTACGCACATCCCTACCGGCATCGTGGTTCAGTGCCAGAATGACCGCTCGCAGCACAAGAACCGCGCCGAAGCGATGTCCATGCTCAAATCGCGGATGTATGAAGCCGAACTGCGCAAACGCCAGGCCGAGCAGGACAAGCTCGAAGCCGGCAAGTCCGATGTCGGCTGGGGCCACCAGATCCGCTCCTACGTGCTGGATCAGTCGCGCATCAAGGATTTGCGTACCAATGTGGAAATTTCCAACACCCAGAAAGTGCTCGATGGCGATCTGGATGAATTCATTCAAGCCAGTTTGAAACAAGGCGTTTAACCATGACCGATAGCATTCAACAGCCCCCTCAGGACGAAAACCAGATCATCGCCGAGCGACGCGCCAAGCTCGCCAAATTACGCGAAACCGGGGTCGCCTTCCCGAATGATTTTGAACGCAAGCATTACGCCGCCGATATCCACACGGCGCACGCTGGCAAAACCAAGGAGGAACTCGATGCTGCGCCGGTGGAAGTGCAATTCGCCGGACGCATGATGCTGAAACGGGTCATGGGCAAGGCCAGTTTCGCTACCTTGCAGGACATGGGCGGACGCTTGCAGATTTATGTCTCCAACGACGTCACCGGCGAAGCCGCGCACGATGCATTCAAACACTGGGATCTGGGTGATTTCATCGGCGCCACCGGCATCCTGTTCAAGACCAAAACCGGCGAGTTGTCGGTACGGGCAACCGCAGTACGACTGCTGTCCAAATCACTGCGCCCCCTGCCGGAGAAATTCCATGGCCTGAGCGACCAGGAACAGAAATACCGTCAGCGCTATCTCGACCTGATCACCAACGAGGACGCACGCCATACATTTGCCACACGCTCGAAAATTGTCCAGGCAATTCGCAATTTCATGACCAATCATGGATTTCTGGAAGTCGAAACGCCGATGATGCACCCTATTCCCGGCGGCGCGGCAGCCAAGCCCTTCACCACCCATCACAACGCGCTGGATATGGAGCTGTTCCTGCGTATCGCACCGGAACTGTATCTGAAGCGGCTGGTGGTGGGCGGCTTCGAGAAGGTGTTCGAGATCAACCGCAATTTTCGTAATGAGGGGCTTTCCACGCGCCACAATCCCGAATTCACCATGATGGAGTTCTACGAGGCATATCGTGATTACCGCTATCTGATGGATTTCACCGAAGCCCTGTTGCGCGAAGCTGCACGCGTCGCTACCGGCAGTGAACAGGTGACTTACAACGAGCAGTTGATTGATCTGGGCAAACCGTTCGACCGGCTCACCATTGTCCAGGCAGTGCGCAAATACCATCCGGAGTATTCCGAGACACAACTTAATGACCGTACCTGGCTGGTGGACTGGTTCAAGACCCACAAGGCCAAGTTCCGCGAATCCGACGGACTGGGCGGCTTGCAACTGACTTTCTTCGAAGAGACCACCGAGACTTTACTGATCCAGCCCACATTCATCATCGACTACCCCGCCGAGGTGTCCCCGCTGGCACGTCGCTCGGACAATCAACCGGAGATTACCGAGCGCTTCGAGCTGTTCATCACCGGGCGCGAATTGGCCAACGGTTTCTCGGAGTTGAACGACCCGGAAGATCAGGCCGAGCGCTTCATGGAACAGGTGCGCAACAAGGAGGCCGGCGATGAGGAGGCCATGCACTACGACGCCGACTACATCCGCGCGCTGGAGTATGGACTCCCTCCCACCGGCGGTTGTGGCATCGGTATCGATAGGCTGGTCATGCTGCTCACCAATAGCCAGAGTATCCGTGACGTGATCCTGTTTCCGCAAATGCGACCGGAATAACCGCTTTACTTCACCCCGGGGATGAGCTTCCATATCTCCTTGTTGTATTCCATCATGGTGCGGTCGGTAGAAAAGAATCCGCTGGATGCGGTATTGAGGATACTCATGCGGGTCCAGCGCACCTGATCCTGCCAGGCCAGCGACACCTGCTCCTGGGCGTCCACATAACTGCGGAAGTCGGCCAGCGTCTTCCATGGGTCCTGAGGACTTTGCAAGACATCCAGAATGATGTCGAAGATGTAAGGCTCGTTGGGATTAAAATGCCCTGACTGCAGCAGCATGAGCACGTCTTTCAAGGCGCTGTCCCGATCAACGTAAAGCGACGGCTGGTAATCCAGGCTCAAGGCATCGACTTCATTGGCTTTAAGGCCAAACAGGAAGAAATTTTCGGCGCCGGCCGCGTCCATGATTTCAATATTTGCGCCGTCGTAAGTGCCAATAGTGGCCGCACCGTTCATCATGAACTTCATGTTACCGGTGCCGGAAGCCTCTTTGCCGGCGGTGGAAATCTGCTCGGACAGGTCCGTTGCCGGTGCAATAATCTCCATGCTGGATACCCGGTAGTTGGGCAGAAACGCCAGTTTCAGGCGCCCATTCACATCCGGGTCGTTATTCACCACCGCCGCCACATTATTGATCAGTTTGATAATGCGTTTTGCCATGACATAGCCAGGCGCCGCCTTCCCCCCAATCAATACGCAACGATTGGCCCAATGATCCATATGGCCGTTTTTGATACGCAGGTAGAGATGGATCACATGCAGCACATTCAATAACTGGCGCTTGTATTCATGGATGCGTTTGACCTGCACATCGAACAAGGCGGTCGGATCGAAATCCACATCGCATTCAGTTTTGACGAGCGCAGCCAGGCGTTGCTTGTTGACCAATTTGATTTCGCGCCAGCGTGCATGAAAAACCCCATGCTGAGGCTCCGCATAAGGCTTCAGTTGCTCCAGCTGACTCAAATCAGCCACCCAGCCATCCCCGATGGTTTCGCTGATCAGCGCACTCATTCCCGGATTGGCATAAGCCACCCAGCGACGTGGTGTGACCCCGTTGGTCTTGTTGTTGAATTTCTCCGGCCACAACTGATAAAAATCGTGAAACAGGCCATCCCGCAGTAACTGCGAATGCAAGACAGCGACGCCATTGACAGAAAAGCTGCCCACAATCGCCAGCCAGGCCATGCGTACATGGCGCTGGCTGCCTTCCTCAATAATGGACATGCGCTGCAGGCGATCGATATCACCCGGCCATTTGAGCGACACCTGTCGCAGAAAACGCGCATTGATCTCGTAGATGATTTCCAGCAGGCGTGGCAGCAAGCGCTCGAACAGGGCCAGCGGCCACTTCTCCAGCGCCTCCGGCAATAAGGTATGGTTGGTATAAGCCATGCAACGCGTAGTAATCGACCAGGCCTGATCCCAGCCCAGTTTTTTATCATCCATCAAAATGCGCATCAGCTCTGCAACGGCAATGGTCGGGTGAGTGTCATTCATCTGAAAAACATTTTCTACCGCAAAGTCCCGATAATCGCGCGCTTCATGGTGTTCCCATACACGCATGGCATCCTTGAGACTGGCGGAGGCCAGAAAATATTGTTGACGCAAACGCAATTCCTTACCGTTTTCACTGGTGTCGTTGGGATACAGCACCATGGAAATATGCTCGGCATTGTTCTTCGCCTGAACCGCTTCGGTGTAGCTCCCGGCATTGAATTCACCAAGGTTGAATTCGTCCGTAGCCGCAGCTTTCCATAGGCGCAAGGTATTGACTGTTTTATTGCGATAGCCGGAAATAGGCATATCAAACGGGATTGCCAATACGTCTTCTGTATCCACCCAGCGTGCACGTTGGGTGCCATGATCATCCCGGTAATGCTCGCTGCGGCCGCCAAAGTGCACGCGCTGGCTGTACTCACTGCGCTCAATCTCCCAGGGATTGCCATTCCGCAACCAGCGATCTGGCTCTTCCACCTGATAACCGTTTTCAATGTGCTGGCGGAACATGCCATATTCATAACGCAATCCATAGCCCATCACCGGCAACTGCAACGTAGCGCAGCTATCCATAAAGCAGGCTGCCAACCGTCCCAAACCGCCATTACCCAATCCTGCGTCCGGCTCCTGATCGGCAATATCTTCGAGTTGCTCACTGAGATCCAGCATGGCCTGATTGGTTTCATTCTGAATACCGAGATTCAGCAGGTGATTACCCATGGCCCGCCCTATCAGGAATTCCAGCGATAAATAATAGGCACGCCGACTACCTGGCTGCAGTTGACTATCCCAGGTGTTGCGCCAATCCACCATCAGGCGATCACGCAATGTGTAGGCAAGTGCCTCGTAAGTGTGAAATGGCTCACAGCCCTGAAAGCGCCCGAGATGGTAGGACAGATAACGCTGAAAGTCGGTGCCGATGGTCTTGGCATCATTGGCCAGCGGCTTGAGGCAAGCTGGACGATAAACGTTTTTGGGGGAGAAATCCGGCATGGATAGCGCTCCTTCTAAGTTAGCCGATAGTTGATTTTGCACTTCGCTGAATGGTTAAAATTCTGCAAAAGTGCCGGTTACGGGTCAGTATTGGCATATGTTCAACGTCTGCTCCATGCCCGAACGTTGTTAAGCTCGTGTTGTGATTATCACTCACTAATCCATTTGTCAGACCAATGAGTTCCAACTGTATTTTAATTTGCAGGTCATTTCAAAATTATTGCTTGCGTGCTTGCGCGGCAACGCGCCTTATGATACAAATAAGAATGTTTCTCATTTAGAAAAATTATGCATACCTCGCTGGATCATCTGTTCCCGAATCAGAGCGGCACGATAGAAACTGTCGCCGCCGAGCCGGAGCTCGGTCGGCGTATGGCAGCACTAGGCTTGCGCCCCGGACGTCGCATAGAGGTATTGCGGATGGCGCCGCTCAAAGGCCCGTTGCAAATTCGTATTGGCCATACCGAGTTGATGATACGACGCGTTGATGCCGCAAAAATCTGCGTTAATTTCGTTGCATAAACTTCTGCGCCCATGAAACGCATCGCCCTGCTAGGCATGCCCAATACGGGCAAATCCACTTTTTTTAACCGGCTCACCGGCGCGGGGGCGCGTGTCGGCAACTGGCCCGGCATTACTGTCGATCTGCTCGCTGCCAAAATCCTGCTGGAGGGCAGCATGGTGGAAATGGTGGATTTACCCGGCATCTACAATTTGCACGGTTTTTCCGACGATGAACAGGTAGTACGGCATTTTCTTGAATCTCAAACGGTAAACGGTCTGGTGGTTATTCTCAATGCCACCCAACTGGACCGGCAACTGGCCCTGTTACTCCAGCTGAGAGCACTCAAACTGCCCATGACGCTGGTGCTGAACATGTCGGATGAAGCCAGGCAGCTGGGTGTCAAAATCGATCTTGCCGAACTGGCACGCAATCTCGATATGCCGGTCACGTTGATCAGCGCAAAATATGGTCAGGGATTCGAGTCTGCGCGCCATACCATAGAACAAATCCTGCGGCATAATCCGACAGCACGCCTGGCAGACACAGAAGGGCTCAATCAGGATGACCGCATTGAAGTCGAACTGGACCGGATTGTCAGTGGCACAGTCAGCACACCGATTACGCTCCCCCCCGATATCACCCGTCGCCTGGATCGGGTTTTATTGCACCCATGGCTGGGCCTGCCGTTGTTTTTTATTACCGTATTCCTGTTGTTCCAGCTCATTTACGGCATCGGCACGCCCCTGCAGAATGGCATGAATTGGGGGTTGGAACTGATCAAAACCAGCCTGTTGCAACCGGCGCTGGCACATGCCCCGTTACCCGTGCGCAGTTTCATCCAGGACGGTTTGTTTGATGGCGTCGGCACCGTATTGAGCTTCCTGCCTATCATCGTTGTATTCTTCATATTCATGGCAATTATTGAGGACAGCGGCTATCTGGCGCGAGCGGCCTATCTGATGGATGCAGTCATGGCGAAACTGGGTCTGGATGGACGTTCCTTCGTGATGCAGTTGATGGGGTTTGGCTGCAATGTGCCAGCCTTGATGGGTACGCGCGTCATGCGCTCCAGGACGCTGCGGCTGCTCACCATGCTGGTCATCCCCTTTTCCCTCTGTTCAGCGCGTTTGCAGGTTTTTCTGTTTTTTAGCACGGCCATTTTCGCGCCGCGTGCAGCTGCGGTGGTAATGTTCTCGTTATATCTGATGAGTTTTTTGATGGCGTTTCTCACCGCACTGGTGTGGCGTGGCAAATATCGCAGTGTAGAACCCTTGCTGCTGGAACTTCCTCCTTATCGCTTCCCCACCTTTAAGCATCTGCTTGTGCAGGGCTGGCAACAGTCACAGTATTTCCTGAGGCGCGCTTCCGGTTACATCGTCGGTGGTGTCATTGTCGTTTGGGCCCTGACCCATTACCCATTCGACGTGCCACCCGCCAGCCCGGCGACCCTGGCCGGCCAACTGGCCGATTACATGGCGCCACTGTTCCAGCCTTTGGGTATTGATCGATTGTTGTCAGTCGCACTGTTGTTTGGCTTTATCGCCAAGGAAATCGTGATTGGTGCACTGGCAGTCATTTATAGTGCCGGTCAATCCAATCTGTCAGGCATCATTGCCGGCAAGCTGGATTGGGTACAAGCCTATAGCTTCATGCTGTTCACATTGATTTACACGCCGTGCCTGTCCACCGTGGCAGTTCTCAAACAGGAATCAAAAAGCTGGCGCTTCACTGCGCTGGCCGTCGGCTGGCCGCTCGGCATGGCATGGCTGGTAAGCTTTGCGTTTTATCAGGGCGCGCGTGCGCTGCTGGGTTGGTAGCTTGCTGCCGGATTAACGCCAGCCGATCTCGAATGCCGTTTTGGCCCCGATAACGCATCGCGCCAGACTGGATGGCATGCTGGCCTGGCTAGCGCTCAAAGGGCGCCGACCCGCCATGATTTCGGCGTCGTATTGTGGATAGAGCGGAACCTGTTGGCTGTCCGCATACCCTTGCGGATAAATCGGCTGATTATTCGCCAGGTCATATTCGTCACTGGCACCAAGCGCATGCAGCATTTCATGCGTGATGACAATATTGTTCTGACTATCCTGGCTCACCTTGGCAAAGGCATGAACAATGCCAATGGCACCTTTACGCAAACCCAGGGAATGCTGTAACGCCTGTCCATCCGGTGCCGTGTGGTACACCACGAACAACCGCACAGTTCCAAATTTTGGCAATAAGCCTGCCTGATGCCGATAAGCCCAGTAACGCAAGTTGAGACTCCACCAGGCAACCTGAAGCGGATTTGCAGCGCCGCCTGGCGGCACCGGCGGTAAACTCTTTACGCTGGGAAATAATTGTAGGGTCAGCGGTTGTTTCAGTTTGACCCAATAGCGTTGGGATTGCGCGTCCATAAAGCTGACGATATCGGCAAACTTTACCGTATTCAATGTGGCGATATAAGCCTCTGTTTCAGGCGATCCATCGCCATTGACGGGATAGATTTCAACCTTGACCGGCGCCTGCCAACTGGATAAAAGATAGCGATCCCAGACGGTAATCACTGCCGCGCCCAGCAGCACGAGCAGTAGCAGCCCGACGCGATAAAATTTCAAGCTGCGCTGCCCGGACATTAGCCCGCTTCATCTATCCAGGCCAATTGAATCGCTTCAAGTATTTTTTCACTGGATTTATCCGGCGCATCATCAAAATCTGGCAACTCGGTCACCCAGCGATGCAGATCGGTAAAGCGCACGTATTGTGGATCCACATCCGGGTGCGTTTCAATCAGTTCGATGGCGATATCCAGCGTATCAGTCCACTTCATGTCAATGCCCTTCCTTGACCATGTTGATGGTGTATTTGGGAATTTCGATCACCAAGTCCGCCTTATCCACCTTTGCCTGGCAGGACAGACGCGACTGGGGCTCCAGCCCCCATGCCTTGTCCAGCATATCGTCTTCCAGTTCGTCCGATGGCGCGAGCGAATTGAAACCTTCGCGAACAATCACGTGGCAGGTGGTACAGGCGCAGGATTTCTCACACGCATGCTCGATTTCCACGCCATTGGCAAGTAAGGTGTCGCAGATAGAAACACCTGGCTCGGCATCAAGCACCGCACCTTCCGGACAGAGTTCCTCGTGTGGCAGAACAATTATTTTTGGCATATCAGTAACCGTTGTTTAATTAAATGGCGTCAAGACGCTGGCCGGCCAAAGCCTTGCGTACGCTTACATCCATGCGCCGTGCGGCAAAATCGTGAGTAGCGGTGTTGAGAGCTTCAGCGGCATCCTTGATAGCTTGAGCTTCCGAGGCGTCGAGTCGGGATTGTAATGCAAGCATCGCCGCTTCGATCCTTGCACGCTCCTCTGCGCTCAACAACTGCGCTGCATTTTCATCCAGCGCGGTTTGCGTTGCATCCATCAGGCGCTGCGCATCTACTCGCGCCTCCTGCAATGAGCGCGCTTGCATGTCATCCTTGGCATGGGTATAAGAATCACGCAGCATGCGAGTGATATCTTCGTCTCCCAAGCCATAAGCCGGCTTGACGGTGACTGACGCCTGCACGCCACTTTTCAATTCTTGCGCCTCAACCGATAACAGCCCGTCAGCATCCACCTGAAAAGCGACACGTATACGTGCAGCACCTGCCACCATCGGCGGAATACCACGCAATTCGAATTTGGCTAATGAACGGCAATCCGATACCAACTCGCGCTCACCTTGCAACACATGGATGCTCATCGCAGTCTGGCCATCCTTGTAAGTGGTGAATTCCTGTCCGCGCGCTGCCGGGATGGTGGTATTGCGCGGAACAATTTTTTCCACCAGGCCGCCCATGGTTTCAATCCCCAGCGACAGCGGAATGACATCCAGCAGCAGCCAGTCGTCCTCGGCACGATTACCCGCGAGCACATTGGCCTGAATTGCGGCACCTAACGCAACGACCTTGTCCGGATCAAGATTGGTCAGCGGCGTCTGCTTGAAAAATTCAGCCACCGCAGCCTGGATGCGCGGCATGCGGGTCGAGCCGCCGACCATCACGACACCCTTGATATCATCCACACTCAAATCAGCATCGCGCAGCGCCTTGCGCGTGGGTGACAGGGTCTTGTTGACCAGGCTTTGAGTGATCTCGTGGAACGTGGTCGCGCTCAGCATCAAATCAACTGTTTCTCCTGTCGACAGCACGGCTGTAATGCTGACTTCACGATGTTCGGTCAATGCTTCCTTGGCTTCGCGCGCCTTGGTCAATAATAGCCGGGTGTCTTTAGCATTGAGTGCAGCCAGACGCGATTTTTCCAGAATCCAGCAAAATATGCGCTGATCGAAATCATCCCCGCCCAGTGCCGAGTCGCCATTGGTAGCCAGCACTTCAAATACACCCTGCGACAAGCGCAGGATGGAGATGTCGAAAGTACCGCCGCCCAGATCGTAAACAGCGTAGATCCCTTCCGACGCATTATCCAGACCATAGGCAATGGCAGCAGCCGTGGGCTCGTTCAACAAACGCAAGACATTCAGTCCGGCGAGTTTTGCGGCATCTTTGGTCGCCTGACGCTGGGCATCGTCGAAATAAGCCGGCACGGTAATCACTACGCCATTTAATTCACCCCCCAGCGAACGTTCAGCACGATCACGCAATACCTGCAGAATATTGGCAGACACTTCGACCGGGCTTTTCACTCCCGCTGCCGTTTTGAATTGCACCATGCCCGGCGCATCGACAAAATGGTAGGGGAAACTGCCCGCATCGGTGATATCGGCCAAGCCGCGCCCCATAAACCGCTTCACGGATAATAGCGTATTGTGCGGGTCACTACTTTGCGTACATTGCGCCGCATAGCCGACTACCGGCTCGGCCTTGGCTGCATAACGCACCACGGACGGTAACAGTGCCCGCCCATCTTCATCATTCAGCACCACAGCCACGCCATTACGCACACTAGCAACAAGTGAATTGGTGGTACCCAGATCAATGCCTGCCGCCAGACGATGCTGGTGCGGTTCGGTACTCATACCGGGTTCGGAAATTTGCAGTAATGCCATCAGGTTTCGAGTGCTTCGTAGGTGTCGTGGATTTCTACGACCAGTTTGTCCATGAATTTGAGCTTGCGCACGCTCTGTGCGGCTCCTGGGTAATCGTGCTGTTCATCCAGCTGCCGAGCCAGTCCGGCACGCAAATGCTGCGCAGCATCGGTAAGCTCCGCCTCTATGACTTGCAAGGCTGCCACATCTGCTGCTTCACGCGCAGCCTGCATGTCTTCGCGCCATTCCATTTGCTGCATCAGGAAGTCTCCGGGCATCGCTGTATTACGTTCAGCCAGCGCATCAATGCCTTGTAGTTGCAATAGATACAGAGCCCGGTTAAACGGTGACTTCAGCGCCTGATAGGCTTCATTGACACGGGTAGACCATTGCATTGAAACGCGTTGTTCAGCCGGTGACAAATGCGTGAATTTATCCGGATGAACCTGACTTTGCAATGCACGATAAGCCTGTTCCAGCACGGTTAAATCCAGTGCAAAACCCGGGGTCAGGCCAAACAACTCGAAATGGTTACGATTGAAATCAAACTGCATGATAGGCTCGCCGCTGGGAATAACGCCCGGCGCGCAGGTCAGACGTTAAAGCTTTCGCCGCAACCACAGGCGTCCTTGACGTTGGGGTTATTGAATTTGAATCCTTCGTTCAGGCCTTCGCGGACAAAATCGAGCTCGGTCCCATCCAGATATTGCAGGCTCTTCGGATCAATCAGCACGGTCACACCGTAGCTTTCGAAGTGCAGATCATCCTCACCGGCCTGATCGGCAAATTCCATCTTGTAAGCCAGTCCGGAGCAACCGCTGGTGCGCACACCCAGGCGCAAGCCTACGCCCTTGCCGCGCTTGGCAATAAAGTTAGAGACATGCTGGGCAGCACGTTCAGTCAGGGTAATTGCCATAATGAACCTCTTGGTGTTAACCGTGGCTGACGACAGTTTGGGTGCTGTCGTGCTTGCTCTTGTAGTCTTCCACTGCAGCTTTAATGGCATCTTCTGCCAGAATGGAGCAATGGATTTTAACCGGCGGCAGCGCCAATTCTTCAGCAATGTGAGTATTTTTAATTTCCATCGCCTGATCCAGTGTCTTGCCTTTGACCCATTCGGTTACCAGCGAGCTGGAGGCGATTGCAGAACCGCACCCATAGGTTTTGAATTTGGCATCTTCGATAATGCCGTCCTTACCTACCTTGATCTGCAGTTTCATCACGTCGCCGCAGGCCGGAGCACCTACCATACCCGTACCGATATCTTCATCGCCTTTGCCGAAAGAACCCACATTGCGGGGGTTTTCATAATGATCGAGTACTTTATCGCTGTATGCCATGATCGTTCTCCTTCAGTAAAATTAGTGTGCTGCCCACTTCACGGTTTCAAGATCGATGCCTTCCTTGTGCATTTCCCACAATGGGGAAAGTTCGCGAAGCTTGCCGATTTTCTGGTGCAGCAATTCAATAGCGAAATCCACATCCTGTTCTGTCGTGAAACGGCCTACGGAAAAACGGATCGAGCTATGCGCCAACTCATCCGATCGTCCCAATGCCCGCAATACATAAGATGGTTCCAGACTGGCTGAAGTACAAGCCGACCCGGATGACACGGCCAGATCCTTGATTGCCATCAGCAAGGATTCGCCTTCAACAAAATTGAAGCTGATATTCAGGTTGTGCGGTACGCGGTGCTCCATGTCGCCATTGACATGGACCTCTTCGATATCGGACAAGCCCTTCAGCAGGCGATCACGCAACATGCGGATACGCTCGTTTTCTGCAGCCATTTCTTCACGCGCAATACGGAATGCTTCGCCCATACCGACAATCTGATGCGTCGCCAGCGTACCGGAACGCATACCGCGCTCATGTCCACCGCCGTGCATTTGTGCTTCGATACGGACGCGTGGTTTACGTCTTACATAGAGTGCGCCAATACCTTTAGGCCCGTAGGTCTTATGAGCCGAAAATGACATCAGGTCCACTTTGAGAGCAGCCAGATCAATCACCACCTTGCCGGTTGCCTGGGCTGAGTCCACGTGAAAAATAATTCCTTTCTCACGACAGATTTCACCGATGGCAGGAATGTCCTGAATCACGCCGATTTCATTGTTCACATACATCACCGACACCACAATGGTATCCGGGCGAATCGCCGCTTTGAATTTCTCCAGATCAAGCAAGCCATTGGGCTCCGGGGTGAGGTATGTCACCTCATAACCTTCGCGTTCCAGCTCACGCATGGTATCGAGTACCGCTTTGTGTTCGGTACGTACGGTAATCAGATGCTTACCTTTGGCTTTATAGAAATGCGCAGCGCCTTTGAGTGCCAGATTGATGGCCTCTGTCGCACCCGAAGTCCATACAATCTCTTTCGGATCGGCATTAACCAGCCTGGCTACTTCTTCACGCGCATTTTCTACGGCCTTTTCCGCATCCCAGCCAAACGCATGCGAACGGCTGGCTGGATTGCCAAACAGTTCGGTCAGGTAAGGGATCATCTTCTGAGCCACACGCGGGTCAACCGGCGTTGTCGCTGAGTAATCCAGATAAATAGGCATTTTCAACATCATTTACTCCATTATTCAATCGGTCTCATATCAGGCCGCGACACTTGTTTTTTCGCGTCCACGGCGGTGGTCATGCACCACATTGGCTGCTGGCAGCTTGCCTGATTGCTGCGCTACCAGATTTTCCAGCGTCACTTCTGCCAGATAGTCCTGAATGCGCCTGTTCAAATTTGTCCATAATTCATGGGTCATACAGCGCTGGTCGTCCCGGCAATTCTCCAGCCCACCGCATTGCGTCGCATCAATCGGCTCATCGACAGCCTGGATTATTTGCGCCACCGTGATTTCGCCCAGCGCTCTTGCCACCAGATATCCGCCACCCGGGCCGCGTACACTTTCCACCAACGCGCATCGCCTGAGCTTGCCAAACAACTGTTCCAGATACGATAGCGAAATTTTTTGCCGTTCACTGATACCGGCTAGCGACACCGGTCCGTGACCGTTATGCAGAGCCAAATCGATCATGGCCGTTACTGCAAATCTTCCTTTGGTCGTCAAGCGCATTTGTGTGGCCTCACTCGTCTAACTACTAGTACGACAATACAATACCCGATTAATTCAGTCAACTATTTTATTGAGGTGGGCCGCATCGAATTGTTCTCCGGATTTACAGGCCTCAGAGGGTTCTGCGCCCATTTTTTCAAGCTGCTGGATTATCCATGTGATGCGCTCATCGGTCACCGTGGAATGATTAATTAGCCCGTGTACGGCCTTGACCATCGGATCATTCATATCCGCACTGATGGCATACGCGGAGAACCCGAGCTTGCGGGCTGCCTGATCCTCTGGCCTTGCTTGATTTTCGTCGAGGATGCGGGCCGGAATCCCGACAGCCGTCGCGCCCTCAGGCACATTTTTTACCACCACGGCGTTGGAACCAATTTTAGCGCCCGCACCGATGGTAAGCGGTCCCAGTATCTTGGCACCTGCCCCAACCACCACACCCTTCTCCAGCGTAGGATGGCGCTTGCCCTTATTCCAGGAGGTGCCCCCCAAGGTTACCCCGTGATACAGCGTGCAGTCATCGCCTATCTCTGCTGTTTCACCAATCACGACGCCCATGCCGTGATCTATAAACACACGCCGTCCTATCATCGCACCAGGATGAATTTCAATACCGGTCAGTCCGCGCGCCAAGTGCGCGACAAAACGAGCCAGCCACTTGAAATTTGCTCGCCAGAGCCGGGCTGCAAGGCGATGCGCCAATATGGCATGGATACCAGGATAGGTTGTGAGAACCTCCCAAATGGAGCGCGCTGCAGGATCGCGCTCAAACACTACCGAAATATCCTCTCGCAGCCTGCTAAACATGGCTTATGCAAACCTTTTCAATGCAAATCAAAAGTATCTTATACCCAACTAATTTAGTCAACTTTACGCATCGCCTTCACTATCCCCATCAGAAAATGCAGTTCTTCCTTTTCCAGTCTGGTACGTGAATATAGCCTACGCAAGCGCGTCATCAGGCGCCGCGGCGCCGCCGGATTCAGGAACCTCGCAGAAATCAGGCTCAACTCAAGTTCGCGGTAAAACAGTTCGATCTCTTCGTGCTGTGCCAATTCCGGCGTGTCTGCGGGCAGCATGGTCAGTTCCGGCAATGCGCAGCGTAATTCATATGACAGAATCTGAACGGCTGATGCCAAGTTTAAAGAGCTGTAATCAGGGTTGGATGGAATATGAGCAAGCAACTGGCAACGATCCAGTTCGGCATTCGTCAAGCCCGACATCTCGGTACCGAACACCAGCGCAACCGGCTGCTGGGCCGCATGCTTTAGCAGAAGCGGCGCCACCTCCCGCGCACTAAGCATTTCATGTGACAGATCGCGTCTGCGCGCTGTACACCCAACCGCGAATACACTACCGCCCAGCGCTTCATCCAGCGACGTGCAAACCTGCGCATTATCGAGCACATCCTGCGCTCCGGACGACATGGCATGGGCAACCGGATCAGGGAACAGCTTGGGGTTCACCAAGCGCAAGTCGCTCAGCCCCATGGTTTTCATCGCCCGTGCCGCCGAGCCGATATTGCCGGGATGACTGGTATGACTCAGTA
>NZ_JBTSEG010000011.1:0-89307 GCF_054605375.1 Sulfuriferula sp.
CGACTGCCGTTAAAGCCATAAAACGCGGGCTTTTTGAGACTTTATGAGATGTTGCGATATGCTGCCTTGGTGCCGGGAGGGGGACTCGAACCCCCACAGTGTCACCACCGGCGGATTTTGAGTCCGCTGCGTCTACCAATTCCGCCATCCCGGCCATGAGAGGTGAATCAAAGAGGGCGAATTATCCTCGAAATGCCGTCATCCGGCAATGCTCAATGATGACAAGGTATAATCGCGCCTTGTTTTGAGCCTTCATCTATATGCGCACGACCGATTTCGATTTCTCTCTGCCTGACGATCTTATCGCCCAGTTTCCGACCGCTTCGCGTTCATCCAGCCGCCTGCTGCATCTGGATGGCGCGAACGGCCAGCTTGCCGATTGCCGGTTTACCGACCTGCCCGGCTATTTGCGCCGTGGCGATGTGATGGTATTCAACGATACCCGGGTGATCAAGGCGCGTTTATATGGGCGCAAGGCCAGTGGTGGACAGGTGGAGTTGCTGATCGAGCGCGTTACTGACGAGAAGGAGGCGCTGGCATTCATCCGCGCCAGTCACGCGCCGCAGCCGGGCAGTACGCTCAGCGTGGCGGATGCAGTCACGGTAACCGTGTTGGGGCGCGAGCAGGATCTTTACCGGCTGCGCTTTGATGGCGACGCGAGCGTGCTGGAAGTACTCGATCAATATGGTGCGCTGCCGCTGCCGCCCTATATCGAGCGGGCCGCCGATGGCTCGGACGATGCGCGCTATCAAACGGTATACGCACGACATCCCGGTGCAGTGGCCGCGCCCACAGCCGGGCTGCATTTCGATGAAGCCATGCTGGCGCAACTCGACGCCATGGGCGTGATCCGCGCCCATGTGACCCTGCATGTCGGTGCGGGAACCTTCCAGCCGGTGCGCGTGGACGATGTGGCCGAGCATAAAATGCACAGCGAGCGCTACACCATTCCACAGACTACGGTGGATGCGATTGCCCATGCCAAGGCGAATGGCGGACGCGTGATTGCCGTGGGTACCACCAGCCTGCGTGCGCTGGAAGCCGCCGCACAATCGGGAGCCTTGCTGGCGGGCGAAGGCGAAACCAGTATTTTCATCACGCCGGGCTACCAATTCAAAGTGGTGGAACGTTTGCTCACCAATTTTCATCTACCCAAATCCACGCTGCTGATGCTGGTGTCGGCGTTTGCCGGGCTGGACCATATCCGCCGTGCTTACGCCCACGCGATAGCCGAACGCTACCGCTTTTTCAGTTATGGCGACGCCATGCTGATCGAAAGAAAAAACCATGGAATTTAAGCTGCACCGCACCGATGGCCTGGCCCGCCGCGGCACGCTCACCCTCGCCCACGGCACGGTGGAAACGCCCGCTTTCATGCCGGTCGGCACCTACGGCACAGTCAAGGCCATGTCGCCGCTGGAGCTCAAGGAGGTCGGCGCGCACATTGTGCTCGGCAACACCTTTCACTTGTGGCTGCGCCCCGGTCTGGAAGCCGTTGAGATACATGGCGGTCTGCACCGTTTCATGGGATGGGATCGACCCATCCTGACCGATTCGGGCGGATTTCAGGTATTCAGTCTCGGTGCACTGCGCAAGATTACCGAAGAAGGGGTGAAATTCGCCTCGCCGCTAAATGGCGACCGGCTGTTCCTGACACCGGAAGAATCCATGCGGATTCAGAAAGTGCTGAATTCCGACATCGTGATGATTTTCGACGAATGCACACCCTATCCGGCCGAACCCGACGCAGCGGCGTATTCCATGCGCCTGTCGTTGCGCTGGGCGGAGCGCTCCAAAGTAGCCCATGCGGGCAACCCGAATGCGCTGTTCGGTATCGTGCAGGGAGGGATGTACGAAGATTTGCGCGACGAATCGCTGCGCGAGCTCGCTGACATGGATTTCGACGGCTATGCCATCGGCGGGCTTTCCGTGGGCGAGCCCAAGGACGACATGCGCCGCATCCTCGCCCACACGGCACCGCAGTTGCCGCAACACAAGCCGCGCTATCTGATGGGCGTCGGCACGCCGGAGGATATTGTGGCATCGGTGCAACATGGCGTGGATATGTTCGACTGCGTGCTGCCCACGCGCAACGCGCGCCACGGTATCCTGTTTACCCGGCACGGCGACCTGCGCATCAAGAACGCGCGCTTTCGCACCGACGTCACACCGGTAGACGCGCAATGCGGCTGTTATTGCTGCCGTAACTTTAGTCGTGCCTACTTGCACCATCTGATCCGCTGCGGCGAGATTCTCGGCGCGCGCCTGGCCACCATTCACAACCTGCATTACTACCAGGAATTGATGGCCGGGCTGCGATCAGCAATTGAAACAGGTACATTAGCCGACTTCGTTGCCCACTTTCATGAGCAGCGCGCGGGGTCATGTTAGAATGTCCCGATTTATTGAAGGAGTAAAACCATGCTGATTTCAAACGCCTTCGCCGCACCGGCTGCAGCATCCCCCACCAGTGAGCTGATGAGCTTTTTACCTTTGGCGGTTATCGCAGTCCTGTTTTTCTTCATGATTATCCGCCCGCAAATGAAACGCGCCAAAGAATTGCGCACCATGCTTGAATCGCTGCAAAAAGGCGATGAGGTCGTCACCAGCGGCGGCCAGGTAGGCAAAATTGTCAAAATGGGCGAACAGTACATCAGCCTTGAAATTGCCGATGGCGTCGTCACCCACGTGCAAAAAGCCACCGTGCAAACCCTGCTGCCAAAAGGCACCATCAAGGGCCTGTAATCCGCTGTACCCATATCCATAACAGTATGAAGGCCGCGCCGTGAACAGATTCCCGCTTTGGAAGTACATCCTCATTGCAGTCGTGCTGTTAGTCAGCGTGCTGTATACGCTGCCCAATTTTTATGGCGAAGTGCCTGCCGTGCAGGTGTCGCCTACACGAACTGCGATCAAGGCCGATGCGACCCTGATGCAACAGGTCGAGGATGAACTGAAGGCGCAGAAAATTCCTTACGCAGGTGCCTTCATCGAAGGCAATAGTGTCAAAGTCCGTTTCACCAGTACCGATATCCAGCTCAAGGCCAAAGATGCGCTTCAGGCCCGTTTTGGAGATGGTTACAGCGTGGCGCTCAATCTGCTGCCGGCATCACCTGCCTGGCTGACTGCCATTGGCGCCAAGCCCATGTTCCTGGGTCTGGATTTGCGCGGTGGCGTGTATTTCCTGATGCAGGTGGATATGCCCGCAGCACTGGATAAAGCCGCCGACCGTTATAACAACGATTTACGCGTCCAGCTGCGTGAACAGAAAATCCGTTACAACGGCATCAATCGTGTCGGCCAGAAAGTTGAAATCCGGTTCAGTGATGCGGCCACACTTGAACAGGCCAGGAAATATATTTCCGGCAATTTTTCTGATCTGCTGCTCACGGAACAGGACAGTGGCGGTGACTACAAACTGATTGCTGCTCTCCGTCCCGAAGCGCAAACACGCACCCAGGATTTGGCCATTCAGCAAAACATTACGACACTGCGCAACCGGGTGAATGAACTGGGCGTGTCCGAGCCTGTTATTCAACAGCAGGGTCTGGATCGCGTGGTCGTGCAACTGCCCGGCGTGCAGGACACCGCCAAGGCCAAGGAAATTCTGGGGCGTACCGCCACGCTGGAAATCCGCATGGTGGATGAGGAGCATGATGTCACCGCCGCGTTGCAAGGCCAGGTTCCATTTGGCGATGACCTTTATACGGACCGCAGCGGCCAGCCATTACTGGTGAAAAAGAATGTGGTGCTGACCGGCGATTACATCACCGACGCGGCCCCCGGGTTTGACCAGCAAACCGGCCAGGCCACTGTCCATATCAATCTGGACAGCCGCGGCGCGCGCATCTTCAAGGATGTCACACGTGACAACGTGGGCAAGCGCATGGCCATCCTGCTGATCGAAAAGGGTAAAGCCGAGGTGATTACCGCACCGGTGATACGCGAGGAAATCGGTGGTGGCCGGGTACAGATTACCGGCATGGACTCAGCCCAGGAAGCTTCCGACGACGCGCTGCTGTTACGCGCCGGCGCGCTGGCAGCGCCGATGAACATTGTCGAAGAACGTACCGTGGGCCCCAGCCTGGGTGCAGACAACATCAAAAAAGGCTTTCATTCCAACTTGTGGGGCTTTGCAGCGGTTGCCATCTTCATGATGTTCTATTACCGCTTGGTGGGGGTTTTCTCCACCCTGGCGCTGGCGTTCAACGGCCTGTTCCTGGTAGCGCTGCTGTCCATGATGCAAGCCACGCTGACCCTGCCGGGTCTGGCGGGTATCGCACTCACGCTGGGTATGGCGATTGACGCCAACGTGCTGATCAACGAGCGTATCCGGGAAGAACTGCGCAACGGCAATTCGCCGCAGGCCGCCATTCATGCCGGCTACGACCGCGCCTGGGGCACCATTATGGACTCCAACATCACCACCCTGATTGCCGGTGTCGCACTATTCTGGCTGGGCTCGGGGCCGGTACGCGGCTTTGCCGTGGTGCTGTGTCTGGGCATCCTGACCTCCATGTTCAGCGCGGTGACAGTATCGCGTGCCATGGTCAACCTCACTTATGGCCGCACCGTGCGTCTGGCCAAAGTTTCCATCTAAGGTATCCGTCATGGAATTTTTCAGACTCAAAAAAGACATCCCGTTCATGCGCTACGGGAAGGTGACCACGGCCATTTCCCTGCTCACCTTTATCTTCGCAGTATGGGCGCTGGCGAGTAAAGGCCTGAATCTGGGGGTGGACTTCACCGGCGGCACGGTGATGGAAGTGTCGTACCCTCAACCGGCCCAGCTGGATACCATCCGCACTACACTGGCACATACTGCCCTGCCTGAAGTATCGGTGCAGACTTTCGGCACGACGCACGATGTGCTTGTCCGCCTGCCGCTGAAAGGCAAAACCAGCAGCGCCAAAAGCAGTGATATCGTCATGGCGGCATTGAAGGCGCAAGATCCCGCAGTGGAACTGAAACGCGTCGATTTCGTAGGCCCGCAGGTCGGCAAGGAACTCTACAACAATGGCGCGCTGGCGCTGGTGGTCGTGGCGATCGGCATCCTGATTTATCTGGCGCTACGCTTTGAATGGCGTTTTGCACTCTCGGCCATCATCGCCAACGTGCATGACGTCGTCATCATCCTCGGCTGTTTCGCGTTCTTCCAGTGGGAATTCACCCTTACGGTTCTCGCCGGCGTACTGGCAGTGCTCGGCTACTCGGTGAACGAATCGGTGGTGGTTTTCGACCGGATCCGCGAAAACCTGCGCAAGATGCGCAAGGCATCGATCCCCGACATCATCGACAGCGCCATCACCACCACCATGAGCCGTACCATCATCACCCATGCGATGACGCAGATGATGGTGTTGTCGATGCTGTTCCTGGGCGGCGAAGCGTTGCACAACTTTGCCCTCGCCCTCACCATCGGCATCATGTTCGGCATCTACTCGTCGGTGCTGGTGGCTTCGCCGATACTGCTCATGCTCGGCGTCAAACGCGAACACTTCATCAAGGACAACAAGCCCAAAGAAGGCGTGGCCGCCGACGGCGCGCAGGTCTGATTTCATGGAGATGCTGCATGAATTCATTACCTGGCTACTTGCCACCGTCCATGGCTGGGGCTATGCCGGCATATTCATCCTGATGGCGCTGGAATCCACCGTGTTGCCGGTGCCTTCCGAGCTGGTGCTGATCCCGGCAGGCTATCTTGCCTATCAGGGACACCTGAGCTTGCCCCTGGTGCTGATCTCGGCCACCCTGGGCTGTCTGGCAGGCGCCTCGCTCAACTACGCCTTTGCACTTTGGGTAGGACGGCCGTTCCTCGAACGCTACGGCAAATATTTTTTCGTGCGCCCGGCATTGCTGCACAAGACAGATGTTTTTTTCGAGCGCCACGGCAAAATTTCCACTTTCACCGGCCGCCTGATTCCCGGCATCCGCCACCTGATTTCCTTGCCCGCCGGACTGGCGCGCATGAACATCGCGGCGTTTGCACTCTATACCAGCCTCGGCGCCGGTCTCTGGTCCAGCGTACTGACCCTGCTCGGCTACTTCATCGGCGGGAATGAACTACTCCTCAAGGAATACCTGAAATATCTCAGCGCAGGCGTGATCATCTTCGTCGTTCTGGCAATTACCATTTACTGGCAGTGGCAAAAACGCAACGGCAAATAAATTTGTCCCCACTGGGCGCAACGGCTTGCCCGTGCGGTGCCACGTTCACCCTTGATTCATGCTGCGGCCGCTATCTCGCAGGCGAGGCCGCACCTACCGCAGAAGCACTGATGCGCTCACGCTACACCGCCTTTACGTTGCAGGATGAAGCTTATCTGTTATCCAGCTGGCATATCTCCACCCGCCCCGCTTCCCTTGATTTCCTTGCCTCGCCGCAGCCGAAATGGCTGGGACTGAAAATTCTTGCCCATCACATTCAGGATGAAAACCATGCCACAGTCGAATTTGTGGCGCGCAGCAAACTGGCTGGCAGAGCGCAACGCTTGCATGAAGTGAGCCGCTTTGTGCGTGAAGACGGACGCTGGTATTACCTCGACGGTGAGGCACCGCCGATTCCAGCTCAAAACCGCTAGTGGTTCCAGTCAAAACGCGTCACCTCTAACGGTATGGTTACGCTAGATACTGAAAGTCGCAGAAGTGCCAACAAGCGGTCAGATGGGCTACCAAAATGACAGACCCTAATATGCAAACAGCGGCCATTCAGTGAGAAAATATTGAGAAGGAATACTTCTTTTGGGTAGATTGACAGATAATCTCGCCGCTTTAATACTTTAGATAATACGAACCAGAGGATGCATCACATCATATCTAGACCTGACCCTGAATTTCTAGACCTGACCCTGAATTTCTAGATAATACGAACCAGAGGATGCATCACATCATATCTAGACCTGACCCTGAATTTCCTGAATTTCCAGTCGAGATCAGGATAGGCCAGACAAACAAATTTGTGGCGAATATTTGGTGGCAACGCTGGAGGATGGATGAAGCACTACCAAGATGCAGAAACGGGTCAGATCCATGCGTTTGAGGATGGCATTGATCCGCATACTCTGAACAACCGGAACATCCCCACCATGCTTTCTGAAGACATTAGACCAAAGCCCGATGATTCATACGTTTGGCATCAGGGGGACTGGATTAAACAGGAAGATGCCCCTCCGGGTTACACGCAACCCCTCTCCAGTATTCCATCGTATAACCCCGCATGGATGGCCTATCTGCTCCCATATTCGGCAGTCTATCGTGATGAAGCCTCTGGATTGAATATCTCTCTCGATCAGATCAATGCAAATTTCTACGATGGCAATAAGCTGGCAGAAGTCGTTGCAACCCTCCCGTTAGGCACTCCGTGCGGAATACCTGCGCTTATCAGCTATGACGGGGCAGTAGCAATTCCCCAATGTGAAGACTTCCCATGCAAGGCTGATGGCGTTAACAAGCTTAACGAGATTCTTTGTAGCCTTTTGCTAGGAGGTGTCCATACGGAGGTGCTTCACTCGAATGCTCTTGTCGTCGGTTCTTTGCAGGACGGGATAAGGCTATTTGCCTACACGCTATCCCTTCATACCCGACTGCGGTTTAACGGGGCCGTCATAACTGATCGACTACAGCCTTTGATGTTTCCAAGGGTGTTGATGGTGACGGAGATACAAGAAGCTTACAGTCAGGGGCAACAAGTCGTTAAGGCCATCCACAACTTCTCTCCATTTTTTCTCTTGAACGGCTACACAGCCATGGTGTATCGGAATAACAGTGACGCACTCAATAACCTTTGGATAACCGTGGAGCAGCTTACAGACTACCTATGGACAGAATACTACGTTAAAAACAAGAGCACTTTCCCCGCTCGTGTTGCTAAGTGTCATGACCATCTTAAGCGGGAAAAGCAGCTTAAGAATATTTGGGCAAAACATCAGCTTCTACGACTCTCGAAGATCATCAGCAAGGAATGTCACAAGGCGCTTTGCCAGGCGCGTAACAAGCGTAATGACCTAGTGCATGACGGCATCGTGCCCGACTTACAAATTGTCGAAGCGCTCTGGAAAGCTCTGCCCGAGCTGCTCGAAGTGGCATCGGGAATTCGAGAACTGTGCGTGAGAAGGCTTTATGGTGGTGGCGCAAACAACTGGTCTATACCCGCGAGGACTAACTTCGATGAATGGGCGGAGCTTGCTACCAAGGTCCTTTGAAAATTTAACTTTGCGTTCAACCGGCCTTGCTCCAGAATCTGTGCAGGCTAATCGGCCACGACGTTGAAAAACTTATTTCCAATAGCACGAACATCGTCTTTGGGTCGTTAACCGTCTTCGCTCATCCCCAGCTTTTAAATCAATACGACTGACCGCTTTGGGCTGGAATCGGTAGTAGGTTTGGATTGGCGTGCGTAGCTGTTTTAGCGCGGAACACCAGCGTCGTTCGCCCTGTCTGCGGCGGACTTACAGACGCCCGCTACGCTTGATATCCAGATAGCGATTCACCAATGCCACGGGCAACTTCTCCGGCTCGACATCGACGCCCAGTACCCCGTACGCCTTGATGGCCTCATGTGCCTTGCGCCGTTCTTCCAGATAAATATGCGTTGCACTATTGCGCAAGGCGGCGCTGAAATCCTGGACCGGTTCGGACAGGACGTCATTGATAATGCGTTCCTGCAGACTGGCCAGAAGCACTAGATGACGTTGCCGCATCAAGTGTAATGCGGGCAGCAGTTCGTCATTATCTTCATCGCGCAGATTGGTCACCAGCACGACCAGCGAGCGCTTGTTGAGACGCGACATCAATTCTGTCGCCGCTTTCAAAAAATCCGGACTGCTGGTGCCTGCCTGCAAATCGTAGACGGTATCGAGCAGGCTGTTAATCACGCCTGCGCCCTTGCGCGGCGGCAGATAACACGGGCGGCCGCCGAATGCCATCAACCCGACAGTATCGCCCTGCCTTAACGCCACATAAGACAGTAACAGTACTGCATTGAGCGCATGGTCGAAGTGGCTCAGTTCGCCGTCCCTGGCATGCATGCGGCGCCCGCAATCGATCAGGAACACCACCTGCTGGTCGCGCTCATCCTGATACTCGCGCGAGATGAATTTTTTCAGGCGCGATGTGGCTTTCCAGTCGATCTGTCGCAGCATGTCGCCGGTCCGGTATTCGCGCAACTGGTGAAACTCCAGCCCTTCCCCGCGACGCTGGCGCAAACGTATGCCCATCATGCTGAGCCGGTTGTCGGTGGCGAGCAATGCGTAACTGGTCATCGCAGCAAAGTTTGGATACACCTTGACGCATTCACGCGCACCCGCCATATGGCTGCGACGCCACAGCCGCAATGGTGACAAAATCAGTAACCGGGTTGCAGAAAAACACTGTTCGCCACGTTCTGTTGGCCTGACTTCGTAGCTGATTTCGACCCAGCCGGAAGCGGGAATCCGTGTCTGGACCGGCATCCCCCGGACTTCGACCTGCGCCGGAAAGTGATCGAAAATTTCCACAGTGACAGGCGATTTTTTTGCCTGCCGCACACGCAGCCGAACCTCACTCCAAACGCCCAGAGCGAGCGTAGCGGAAACCTGCCGCACGACGGTTATTTCAGCTTGCCGCAATGAAGCAAGCAGATCGAGGCCTGCGGCCAGCAATATCAGTACACCGCCACCGATCCAGACCATCACCAGCACCGGCCAGAATGCCGCGGCCACGCCTATAGCCAGCCACAACCACAGCAAGTAGAACAGCCGCCGTGCGGGTATCACGCGCGCGGCGCTTTCACTTTTTCCAGCATGGCCTTGAGGACATCGTCCGCACTTTGGCCTTCGATTTCCAGTTCCGGCCGCAGCATGATGCGATGGCGCAGGGCTGCGATTGATACTGACTTGACGTCATCCGGCGTAACAAAATCACGCCCGGCCAGCAATGCCTGTGCACGCGCCGCACGGATCAGGGCAATGCCGCCGCGCGGCCCAGCGCCGATGGCGATCCCCGGCCACTCGCGGGTTTGGCGTACTATTTGCACGGCGTAATCATTCACTTGCTGATCGACACGCAAACTCGCCACGATCCGCTGTATCCCCAGCACCGTCTGCGGCTTGATAACCGTGGCCACACGTTCGACATTGAGCGCGTCACCGGTCTGCCCGGCCGTCACGCTGGCCACCAGGGATTTCTCCTCGTCTTCGCCTGGATAGCCGATCAATATCTTGAGCAAAAACCGGTCAAGCTGTGCTTCCGGCAGTGGATAGGTACCTTCCTGTTCGATCGGGTTCTGCGTTGCCAATGTCATGAACGGCGGCGCCAAAGTCATGGATTGGCCTTCGATCGTGACCTGGCATTCCTGCATCACTTCCAGCAACGCCGCCTGGGTTTTGGCAGGTGCGCGGTTGATTTCATCCGCCAATAGCAAATTGGTAAAGATCGGCCCTTTGCGGATGCTGAACTGCTCGCTTTTCAGATCATAGAGTGCATGGCCGGTAATATCGGATGGCATGAGATCCGGGGTGAACTGGATGCGCGCAAATGCGCCGTCAAAAGTTTTTGCCAAGGCGCGCACCAGCAAGGTTTTTCCGAGTCCCGGTACGCCTTCAATCAGGACATGGCCGCCTGCAAACAGGGCGATCAACACCTGATCCACGGTGTCTGTCTGCCCGATCAAGGCTTTGGCTATTTCGGCACGCATGCGTTGCGCAATCGCGCTTGCCTGCGCAATTTTACTGGTTGCCGTGGCGGCTTCTGCTTCCAATGGGGTGGTTTCATTCATAGCTTTTTCCTTATCGTCTCCAGCAGGATGATTGCTTCGGTAAACTCGGTTTCATTCGGGGCGTATTGATTGAACAGGATTTTTTGAATCGTGTCAGGCGTCGTTTTCGACAATTCAGCGAGATGTATCGCCAACGCAGCAGGGGGCAGACTGGCCAGCGCCGGGTGCCTGGATTCCAGCATCCGCAGCAAGGCCGCGCGCGTGCCATTCAACAGTTTTGCACGCTGACCCTGCTGCCACAGAAAACGCCCGCTGGCGACGATGTGGTCCAGCAGGCGCCGCCGTGCCAGCGACGGCATCGCGCGCTTCGGGCCCAATCCACGACTGCTTGACCATAGCCATGCGATCAGCAGCGCGGCTGCGCTGACCAATACCGTCCAGGCGTTCATGCCCAGCCATTTCCACAGCGGCGGCATATCCCCGCTGTAGATCAGCCAGATTTCACCCTCGCGCTGATGATGGGTCAGATACCACAGAAACGCAGCGTTGTCGTAACGCCCAATGGATGCATTGCGCATAAAATCAGCATCGCTCAAAACCGTCAGATCGCCGGCACCCAAGCGGTAGCGCAGCAGATGCCCATCCATGTCACCCACCATGACGGCATGCGTTTTCTGGTTGCGATATGCCAGCGTGGTGCATGGCTTGAAAGTCACCTGCATGAAATCGCTGGCCGCGGGGATGTCCACATTGGTCGGCACAAAAGCTTCACGTGCCCTGGCTGGATTATTTACACGCCGCACCCCTAATCCGTCCAATAACCAGTCTTGCGCTTTTTCGTTTTCGGCAGTGTCGGCCGGAATGACGATCAGATGGCCGCCCGCGCGTACCCAGCCTAACAATTGTGCGGCCTGCTGCGGGCCCATCTCATAGCGCTCGCTCGGCATTACCAGCGTAGCGCCGGTTGGCGGCAGGCCCGACAGGCTGGGCATGCTCCGCGCAGAATTCTTTTTGGTGTTCAGGAAACGTGTGGCTGCCAGCAGCGGGTTGTCACGTGCCTCACCCTGGTAACCGACCTGTACTTTGTCGGAAACCAGCTCAAAATTCCGGTAAAACCAATAGCCGCCCGCCCCCGTCAGTACTGCGAGCAAAACGGCAATCAGCCAGGGTCTGGCGCTCATGGCGTGCGTCCGAAATGAACATCCCAATTGCGGCACAACTGCTGCATTGCTTCCGCATTGGGATGGCGATCGGCATAGGCAATGCTTTGCCAGGCAGTGGTTAGCAGACAGAAATAGTCGCCGGTTTCCTGTGTCGCGCCGCTACGGAACAAACGGATGCATTCTCCCTCCGTGGCATTGGCCCCCAGCACTACTTTTTCCCGCGTCACCCAATGCGCAAGCGCACCCCGGTAAAGCAGGCCCAGCGCGTTGCGAGGCTGGCCATCCTGCCACAGCTTCCAGGCCGTCTCTGCGATATTCTCCGGTAACGATTGCGGCTGGATATCCAGGCCGAAAAGCGCCTGCACAGGTGGCGTGGCCGTGGCTGCCGGCTGATGCCCGAACCAGCCAAACCAACCGAGCCAACGCTCACGTTTTACAATCAGCCAGACGATGGCGGCAGCGAGCACCAGCCACAACAAGCCTTCGAAAACGCGCGCCATGCCCGGAACAATCCTGGCCAGAAATTTCAGCCAGGCAGGCGTGTCGTCCGGTTGTTTTTTCTGAGCGCGCTTGCCTATATATTTCCAGTGCTGCTCGACTTTTCCGGTTTCAAACTCGGGTTGTTTCAGCACGCTGGAAATTCGTTGCTTCAGTTGTTGGGTTGTCTCTGTTGCGACAACAGTCTGCGATGCCGGAATGGATGCTGGTGCAACAACCGCAGCCTGGGTCTGGCCTGGCAAAGCGAATACGCCGCCTAACGCACAGATCATCAATATGGACATGAGCGCCGTTCCGGCTGGCACCGATTTTTCGGAAGGCTGCTGGCGCTGGGCAATACGCCGGAAAGCAATTTCGATATCCCAGCCTTCCAGCAGCGTGCGGCGATTAAGGTAGAGCGCAAAACCGCCAGCGACATAAAACGGTTCCATCACCGTCATCGCAACCAGATAAAAAACATGTTGCAATACATCCTGCCAGGCCGCCTGGCCGCTGGTGGCGAAAAACAGTTTGAAAAAATCCTGCTGCATGGCCTGCGGCAACAATAAATAGAGCAGCGCGAACAAGGCGATATTCAGCACGACTTCCAGGTTGACACAAACGATAGTCAGCCACACTGCACCGTTACGCGTCTTCTTTTGCAGAACTTTCAGGCGTTGCCTGCGTGCCTTGCCATGCAAGCCTTCCAGGTCCCTTACCGGCATATTGAATGAGCGCGCCATGTTGAAGCGGCCGAGCGTCAAATCCCACACAAAACTCCGGCGCCACAATGGCAGCACGGCCCTGATGGTTTCCTTGATTCCCGGCGTATCGCCGAATGTGGCGCGGCTTAAAATATAGAGCGGGATACGGTCGAATAAAGGCTTTAACCACCATATCAGCAGCGGCGCCAGCCATTGCACTTCCCAGCACAGCAGATTGATGACCACGGCAACCGGCAACACCACTGCCAGCCATGCACTGAATACCGGCTTCCACCAGCGATGCACCATGCTGAAGCCAAGATCGATCGCTTCCCAAGGCTTGCGCGGGCGCAATGCAACAGTAACCGAATCAAGCTGCACGATTGCGCCCCATCAACATGAAGTAGCCTGCAACAAGCAACCACAGCAGCGCCCCTACCGTATATTTCACTACCGGTGCGATCGCTGCGGAGGATGACCAGAATGCTTCAAGAAATGCGGCAATCAACAACATGCCAACCACGCCATAGACGATACGAATGCTGACCTGCGCCGCATCGCGCAAGGCGTTCAAACGCGTTTTGTCGCCCGGGGCCAGTAATGCCAGGCCCATTTTCAGTCCGGCCATTCCCGACAAGGCAATCGCCGTCAATTCAAAGGCGCCATGCCCCACCACAAACGGATAAAATGTTGTGCCATAGCCTATGCGCGTCAAATGTCCCGCCACCGCGCCGAGAAACAATCCGTTGTAGACCAGATAAAAAATGCTGCCCAGGCCGTATAGCAATCCGCCCGCGAATGTCTGAAAACTGATCCCGATATTGTTCTTGATGTAATAGCCAAACATCAAAAAGTTTCCATCCGATTGGCGTTCACGGCCGATATGCGCCGCACCCGGGTTGTACATGCTCTCGATGGAAGCCAGATTGTGGTGGTCCAGCATGGTGTAAACCATTTGCGGTTCATACTGCAGCGCAATACCCATCAGCAGAGCCGGCAGGTATAACAGCGCGAAAGACAGCCAGAGCAGGCGCGCTTCGGCACGGATCAATGCCGGAAAACCGGCGCCGATAAAATGCAATGTCTGGGACAGAAAAAAACTGCGCGCCCGATACAAATGCCGATGGCCGTCAACCATCAGCCGGTCGAGGCGGTCGATCAGATAGGTTGCATACTGACGTTCCCTTGCCAGCGCCAGATGATGGCAAATCTGCCGGTAATCCTGCGGGAATGCGCCTATATCCGCGGGCAGTTGCGAACGCTTTGTCCTGCGCTGCTGTTCGAGCGCCACCAGCAGTCCTTCCATGCGCTGCCACAGGGCTTCATGCCGGATTTCGAAATCTTGCTGTTTCATTTCGGTTTAACTTTTCTTGCCCAGTAGCCAGTTGGCTGTCGCGTGAAGCTGGTTGATGCCGCTACCGTGCTGGTTTCCGCTATGCGGGAATACGATGCCCGCCAGTTCCTCCATACGCTCCGGTGATATTTCCTGAGAACGTTCGGCAAAATTGATCACCGCACGTTGGGCTTCCAGATTCAGCGGAAAGTGCGGTGGCCGGGCTGGAACGGCAGGGACCTGAGCCACCTTCTGTGCCGCATCCCGGTATACCACACGCGTCCCGGCGGCAATATCTCCAAGACGCTTGAAATCGGGATGCAGCAACATGGAAACCAGTCCAAAGCCATACAACACCGGCAGGAAATCCACGTAGCGCAGGAGATTACGAATCATCGAAGCCGACCAGCCGACGGGCGTACCGTCGTCGTTGACCACACACAGTCCCATGCTGCGCTTGCCCGGCGTCACCCCATGCCGGTACACCTCGAACAGCACAGGATAAAACCATTCGATCAAAAACAATCCAACCAGCAGCAATCCCCAACCAAATTTTCCGAACATGGAAAAAACAATGGATAGCGCAATATAAATACCGCCACGGACCAGCAAATCAATCGCCCAGGCGAGACTGCGCACCACCGGACCGGCGACGCGCAGCCTTAATTCGACGCCTTCCGGCGTCTCGATCGCACGATAGGTATCAAGCAAACCGAAAATTACTCAGGCCGGGCAGCCGGTGCGGGCAGATTGTTTTGTGCTGCCGCTTGCGCTCTGTGCACATATGTCTGGTATGCGGGGATTGCGATGGCCGCGAGTATGCCGATGATTGCGATGCCGACAATGCCGATCACCACCCATACCAGCACGCCCCGATTGGGCGGCGTCTGCTTGCCAAAACGGTTCTCGCCTTCGGTGCCCGGAATAAACCAGAAAATCAGGTTTATCAATGGAATAAAGACCAACAGGGCGAGCCAGCCGGTTTTATTGAAATCATGCGCACGCTGAATTGTCAGCATCAAGGACATTGCCAGAACCAGGAAATAGCCAAACCCCACCAGGCCCATAAATATTCCGCGCGGCAATCCCATGGCAATCGTGATGCCTCCCAAAACTGCGAAAGCCATGTAGATCAGCATGCCGTAGCCCATGCTGTAACCCAGATATCTCAAACGACCGATTCGGCCACTAATCGACAGAAGCTTTACTTCTGAATAATCGTCCTGGCCTTGATAGTCGACATTGGATTGCGGAACCTGATACGGATTGGCTGTCGTCATGATGTGTTCTCTCCCTGAAAACAATTATTGATTTTTTAGACGTCCGGGTTAAACAGTTCCCGGCGTCTGTCTTTATATGCCTGCATGAACATACCTCGTTCATGCCATGCAGAGAATACACCACGCATGTTTTGTCTGTATACAGAAGCGTCACCAGGCGCAGGAAACAAAAAAAACCGCACTTGAAAGTGCGGTTTTTATCGGCTTGAATAAAACTTAGCTGGCATGCTTATCGTGACGACGCTCCATGCGGTCATGCTGCCGATCATGGCGCGCATGGCTCAAATGGCGACGCTGGTGATGCAGTTTGGCCCGGTCATGAGCCAACTCGTGACGCTGTTTGGCAACGCCTGCGGCATCTCCCTCACGTTTTTCATGGCGCAGTTCGCGTCGATCCTGGTGAATGTCGCGCACATTCTGGCGTACAGCATGCTGGTCGGCGTGGATCGCCTGGTTATCTTGATGGATGCCGCCATCGGCTGCGTAGGCAGCAGGCAAAACAGTAATGGCGAACACAGCACCAACAGCAATCAAAGTGGATTTAAACATTGCGGTATCTCCTGTAAGTGGTTTATGTGATTGAGTACAACCACAGTACAGATAACGCGCTTGGTCCAACTGCCGGGGGACAGGATTGTGTATCAAGTTGTGTCAAATCGTTTCAGGCTTGCTGTTTATGCAATGCGCCAATACGGCTTCCAGCAAGGCTGCGCCCAGCCGTTTGCTGCGCGTGGCGCTCCAGCCATGTACAGGATCCGGCAGATTGTTGTTGTCCTTGAACGGCATTTCCAGCGTAAGTGATGCGCAGTCGAAGGTATACCCCACATACTTGGAGGCCAGGGTGAGCATCTCATCGGAAAAGCGATCCGGCGCGTAGCCGTGTTCGCGCTGAAAATCCGGGCTGGCCTGCAGCAGACGCGACAGGAATCCTTCCTGTCGCGCCACCAGGCTGGCGGCATAGCCGGGGATCATTTCGCAACCATCAGTGAAGACATACGGAATGGTCTCGTCACCGTGGATATCCAGGAACAGATCCACACTGCTGGCATGCATGGCCTGCCGCACATGCAGGACTTCCGGACTTTTTTCCGGGCTGGGGGTCATCCATTCGCGATTGAGATTGGCGCCTGCTGCATTGCTGCGCAGATTGCCCAACGCGGCGCCGTCCGGGTTCATGTTGGGTACGATATGCAGCGTGGCCAGTTGCGCGAGCTTGCGCGCCACCGGATCGGCAGGGTCTAGCAAACGTTCGATCAATCCCTCGACCAGCCATTCGGCCATGGTTTCGCCCGGGTGCTGGCGCGCGATGATCCACACTTGCTGCGCACCGCTGCCCCAACTGAGCTTGTCGATATCCCGGCCTTGCAAACTGCTTCCCAGACGCGTGACGCGCAGGTCCGGTGCAGCCTGGGCAATCAGGTCGAGATGGCGCTCCCATGAATACGGTTCGAAATAGGCATAATAAACGCTGTCGCACTCGGCAGAGTGGCTGATAGTCAGCACTTGCCCGTCGTATGTAGTGGGCACGCGAAACCAGTGGCGGCGGTCGTAGCTGGCGACAGCCTGGTAACCATGCCAGCCGGCGCTGTAAGTGCAGTTACCTGCATTGAGCAGGCGCATCACCAGTGCCTGCCCGGCGACGCCGCTCACCCGGAAGTGAAACCACTGGCGGAATTCGGCGGCACTGTCGCTGCGGATATTGAGACGGATGTCGGCAGGGTCGGCGGCGGCGACAATTTCAATCGCGCCGGAATCAAACTGGCTGGAAATGTGCATGGCAGAATACTGGATCAAACATCATGATAAAAAAGGCGACGCCAGCGGCATCGCCTCTTGAAAAATACGCAAAATTACCTGGTCTTGCAGGTTTTGATACCGAACGGCAAATAGGCCGGGCACCAGCCAATCAGGCCAGTAGCGAGCGGTACCACGCCGATGTAGCCCCACACGCCGATCCTGGCCGTTACCGCCAGGCCAATCAGCACGATACCAACAATGATGCGCAGTGCGCGGTCTATGCCGCCAACATTACAACTCATGGTCAACTCCTTGCGGGTGGATGGAACCCTCATTAAAGCACATGTTGGCAGGTGCGCCGTAACCAACGCCATCGAATAAACTACCATCCAATCCAGCGAGCTGCGACTTGAATGAACTTATCCTTTCATCGCGACAACTTAAGTTGACGCCAATGATTCTGTCTGGATTAGAAGCTGCCACCCTCCAGAAAATACTTGTTCGCACCGTTAATGTCATATGAATACAATCTGCCTGGGTATATAGGGCCGTGCGCACATTTTCGATCCGAACCCATCTCCTGCTGTTGGTCCTGGCAGTGTCCGTCCCACTCGTGGCGACCGTAGGCTATGTCATTTATTCCGACATGCAGCAGACCATCGCTTACACCAAGACTTCTCTGCGAACATTGGCGAGCACGATAGCCATAAACACGGGCGGCAGGATTGCCGATAAACGCCAGCTTCTTGAACGCGTGGCTACGCGTCCGCTCATCAGGCAGATTGACCCCAAAAAATGTGATGGGATACTCAAGGAACTGTTAATCCTGAATCCCTACTACGCCAATATCGGTTATACGGATATGGCGGGACAAGTAATCTGCTCTGCAGTGCCGCATCCTGATAGCAAATCGATTAATTTCCGGAAAACGCCATGGTTCCAGAAGTTTCTGAAGGAAAAACGCTTCACGGTCGGGCAACCGTTTTTCGGTCCGATTTCCCACAAGTGGGTCTCCGTTCTGAGCGCACCGATCTGGAACGAGCGTCACGAAATGGTCGGGGCGGTCAACCTTCCTCTCGACCTGCAAGTCCTTGATCCAAGGATTCCTGCTCATATGCTGCCAGCCGGGAGCCACTACGGCTTCTTCAGCCAGGATGGCATGCTGGTCTGGCGCGATTCTGACCAGGCTGCCATAGGTACGCGGCCGAAAGCGGATGCGGCGAGACAGATTGTCAAAACAGGTAATGGCGAATTTGAAAGCCAGGCGGCGGACGGCGTGACGCGTTACTTTTCGGTGGTGTCGATGCCGGAAGCAGGGTGGATTGCCTATGTGGGCGTACCCGTGTCGACGATTTATGCCGAGGCCAGACAGCGTACGATAACCGCCACGGTTATCGTACTGGCCGTCATTGTCTTGCTGTTTGTTCTAGCCATTACCATTGCACGCCGGATTGCCAAACCGGTGGCGAAACTGGAAAGAACTGCGCAAGCAGTTCAAGGCGGGAACTTCGAGGTCAGGGCAGCAACTGAAGGTCCAAGTGAAATCGTAGCCGTGGCACAGGAATTCAATGCCATGGTCGATTCCCAGCAACGCAATATTGCTCAACTCCGTATAGCCGCCGCGGCTTTTGAGTCGCAGGAAAGCATGATGGTGACCGATGCCAACACTGTAATCTTGCGAATCAACCGGACTTTTACCGAGACCACCGGCTACACATCGGCGGAGGTTATTGGTCAAACACCGCATCTGCTTCAATCGGGTCGTCATGACGCAGAATTTTACCGCTCCATGTGGAAAAGCATCCACCGTACCGGCGGATGGCAGGGAGAAATATGGGGCCGCCGCAAAAATGGCGAGATATACCCCAAATGGCTCTCCATTACTGCGGTGAAGGACGATGATCATACCGTCACTCATTACATCAGTACGCATTTCGACATTTCCGAACGCAAGAAAGCCGAAGAAAAGATCAATGAACTGGCCTTCTTTGACCAGTTGACCGGTCTGCCCAACCGGACACTCCTGCTGGATCGCCTGAATCTGGCCATGTCCACCAGTACCCGCAGCGGCAGTTTCGGTGCGCTGCTGTTGATCGATCTCGATAATTTCAAGACCCTTAACGATACCCTCGGCCATGATATGGGCGACTTGCTGCTGAAGCAGGTTGCACAACGCCTGAGCGCATGCATTCGTGCGGGAGAAACCGTGGCGCGGCTGGGCGGCGATGAATTTGTGGTCATGCTGTCGGACCTGAGTACGTCTGAAATAGATGCCGCCACCCGAGCCAAAACAGTCTGCGAAAAAATTCGCTCCGCCCTGAACCAGACATATCAGCTCAACAGTTTGGTTTACCACATTACGCCAAGTATCGGTGCCTCCTTGTTCAGAGGTCATCTGGTAAGTATCGATGACCTGGTGAAACAAGCCGATCTCGCCATGTACAAATCCAAGGAAAGCGGACGCAATGCCATCCATTTCTTTGATCCGGCCATGCAGGCCAGCGTGGTCGCACGAGCCAATCTGGAAACGGATTTGCGCAGGGCAATCGAGGAAAATCAATTCCTGCTGCACTATCAGGCCCAGGTGGTGGGCGCAGGCCGCGTCACCGGCGCCGAAGCACTGGTGCGCTGGCAGCACCCCCAGCGCGGCTTGGTGTCTCCTGCCGAATTCATTCCCCTGGCCGAAGAAACCAGATTGATTTTGCCACTGGGTCTATGGGTTCTGGAAACTGCTTGCACCCAATTAGCCGTATGGGCCGGCCAACCCAGGATGGCTGATCTCACCCTTGCGGTGAATGTCAGCGCCCACCAATTCCGCCAGGCCGATTTCGTCGATCAAGTGCTGTCAACGCTCAAAAACACGGGCGCCAATCCGCATCGATTGAAACTGGAACTGACCGAAAGCCTGCTGGTAGACAACGTGCAGGACATTATCGAGAAAATGTTCGCGCTGAAGGCCAAGGGCGTGGGCTTCTCTCTTGATGATTTCGGCACCGGGTATTCCTCGTTGTCCTACCTGAAGCGCATGCCGCTGGACCATTTAAAGATCGACCAGTCTTTTGTGCGCGACGTGCTCAGCGACCCCAACGATGCCGCCATAGCCAGAACCATCGTCGCACTGGCCCAGAACCTGGGGCTGGGTGTGATCGCAGAGGGTGTTGAAACAGAGGCGCAACAAGAGTTTCTGGCAAGTGCAGGCTGCCATGCCTATCAGGGCTATTTCTTCAGCCGGCCCCTACCCATAGACGACTTCGAGGAATTTGCGCAACGGCTTTGATCCTGAATGATTATACAATTCTCACCAACGCAAGCGCACTTCCACGGCTTAATCGCCGCGTGACTCCGGTGCGACAACCAGCATCAACCGCTTCATCTCGCGCACGGCTGCTTCCCAGCCCACAAACAACGCATGCGCGACAATCGCGTGGCCGATATTAAGCTCTGCCACGCCGGGGATGGCAGCGATGTCCTGTACATTATGGTAGTGCAGGCCGTGCCCGGCATTCACCTGCAAGCCGATGCGATTGCCGTATTCCACTGCTGCAACAATCCGCTGCAATTCACCGGCCTGATCTGCGCGGCTGTGTGCATCGGCAAAACGGCCGGTATGAATTTCCACCACCGGCGCGTCACAGGCGCGTGCGGCGTCGAGCTGGCGCGGGTCGGCATCGATAAATAGCGAAACACGGATTCCGGCCTCGCCCAGCACGCCGCAGGCACGCTTGATCTTGTCAAGCTGGCCGGCCACGTCCAGCCCGCCTTCGGTAGTGAGCTCTTCGCGCCGCTCCGGCACCAGGCAGGCGTCCTGCGGTTTGACGCGGCAGGCAATGCCGAGCATCTCGTCAGTCACCGCCATTTCCAGATTCATGCGCGTGGTGAGCACTCGGCTCAGGGTATCCACATCGTGATCCTGGATGTGGCGGCGGTCTTCGCGCAGATGCAGGGTAATCGCGTCCGCACCGGCGGATTCAGCCACCAGCGCGGCCTGCACCGGACTGGGGTAGCGCGTGCCGCGCGCCTGGCGGATGGTGACGATGTGGTCGATGTTGACGCCGAGCTGGATCATAGCTGTTGCAGGTCCTTCAAAAGTTCACGGGCATGCAGGGTTTGCCCGCCCAGGTGATGGTTGATAATAAGCCGCATAAGCTGCTTGCTTTGCATCAGGGTAACCGGGTCATGGTAATCGTCTGCCGCCATGTCGAGCAGTGTCTTGCCGGACAACTGCATGTCAGCGTGACCATGGGCGCGTTGGGCAGGCAGCGCACCGCGATCGAGCACATAGACATAATCCTGTTGCGCCAGCACGGCCTGCCCGGAATCCGCCTCGAATTCGAACGGTTGCGCGTAACCCAGTTCCGCCAGCAGCCGTTTTTCGAAACGGCGCAGGATGGCAGCATAGGCGCTTTGCGGCATCGCGCTGGACAAAGCCTGCAACGCGGCCTGGTAATCAGTGAACAGGTTCTCATGCGGGTCTTCGCGCGCCAACAGTTTCAGCATCAGTTCGTTCAGATAAAATCCGCACAGCAGCCCCATGCCCTGCGGCAATGCCAGCCCGCCCTGCCACTCGGCACGGTGCAGCGTGCGCAACTCGCCCTTGCCAGCCCATGACAGCAGCAACGGCGTAAACGACTGCACCAGGCCGCGCAATTGCGAGCGTGGCCGCCGCGCACCGCGTGCTACCAGGGCGACCCGCCCATGCGCACGGGTGAAGGTTTCCACAATCAGGCTGGTTTCACGGAACGGATAACTGTGCAGCACAAAGCCGGCAGCGTTATCTACGCGGCTGCGCTCCTGTGAAAATGTGGCGGGACGAGCATTCATTCATAACCCAGCTGTTTCAATATGCGTTCACTATCTGCCCAGCCACCTTTGACCTTGACCCATAGCTCCAGATAAACCTTGCCGCCGAACAGCCTTTCCATATCCAGGCGCGCGGCGGTGCCGATCTCCTTGAGCTTGGCTCCCTGATGGCCGATCAGGATGCCTTTCTGGTTAGGCTTGTCGACCAGAATACCGGCAAAAATGCGGCGCATCTCGCCTTCCTGCTCGAATTTTTCGATAATCACGCTGGCTGAATAGGGTACCTCTTCGCCGGACAGGCGGAACACTTTTTCGCGCACGATTTCGGCCGCCAGAAAGCGCTCGCTCTTGTCGGTGATTTCATCTTCATCAAACATCGGCGGCGCTTCTGGCAGGTGCTTGCGTATTTCTCCCATCAGGCCCGGCACATTGTCACCGTCACGTGCCGACAACGGCACCACGGCGGCAAACGGAAACACCTCGCTCATCTGCGCGATAAACGGCAACAGCTGGTCCTTGTCCTTGATCAGATCCAGTTTGTTCAACACCAGAATCACCGGCATGTCGCGCGGCAGCAATGCCACCACCTGACGGTCGCGCGCGTCGAAGTGGGTGCCATCCAGCACGAACAGCACGACGTCTGTAGATCGCAGCGCATCCACGACAGTCTTGTTCATGCTGCGGTTGAGCGCATTACTGTATTTGGTCTGAAAGCCGGGCGTATCAACAAAAATGAACTGCGCGTCAGGCGTTGTGTAAATACCATGTATGCGATGGCGGGTAGTCTGTGCCTTGCGCGAGGTGATGCTGACCTTGGCACCGACAATGTGATTGGTCAACGTGGATTTACCCACATTGGGACGGCCGACGATGGCAATGTACCCGGTACGGAAATCTGACTCGGCTGTATGCATTTTGTATCCTGTTTAGAGCTTGCTATCAAAAAAACACAACAGCCGTGCAACCCATCCTGGCGCTACATGCAGCATTTCCTGCGCATCCCATTTGAATTCAGAAACTGTCCTTGGCGGCAGCCACTATCAGATTATAGGCGGCCCGCGCGGCCGTTTGTTCGGCCGCACGGCGGCTGGCAGCTTCGCCTTGCGTACAAATCCGCAATGCCGGTACGCTGCAGGTCACCCGGAAAGTTTGCGCATGGGCATCGCCGGCAGTCCCCGCCAATTCATAGATTGGCAAGGGCAGTTTGCGGCTTTGCAGGATCTCCTGGAGCAGCGTCTTGGAATCCTTGGCTGGCAGATCGGGGTTGATGTCTGCCAATCGCGAATCATACAGCGCATGAATGACGCGCTCCGCTTCGGCAAAGCCGCCATCCAGGAAAACCGCCCCGAACAGCGATTCCAGTCCATCAGCAAGGATGGATGGGCGATTGCGGCCGCCGCTTTTTACTTCGCCGTCGCCCATCTTCAGCAGCGTCCCCAGTTCCAGCGTGAGCGCAATTTCAAACAGGCTTTGCTTGCGCACCAGATTGGCGCGCAAGCGGGACAGCACGCCTTCCGGCAAATCCGGAAAATGGATATACAGCAGATGTGCAATGGCGCAATTCAGCACACTGTCGCCGAGGAATTCCAGGCGCTCGTTATGCGGCGTGCCGAAACTGCGATGCGTCAATGCCTGATGCAGGTGACGCGGTTGTAGAAATGTATAGCCTAACGCCTGTTCAATCGCTGCCAAGTCAGAAGCTTCGCGCTATTGCGCGGTCCCGGGTGCGGTCGAAGCGGAAAAATCCATATATATGCCAAGATTACCGAACAATGGTTTTTCTACCCGGTACTTGGCGGAAACCACCAACTGGCCGCTCGCACGCGAGATGTCCAGATCATCGGGTTTGACTACAGTGACGTAGCCAGCATCAGAGCGACGCGCAAAGGACGAGCGGACTTCTTGTGAAGTGGCGTCTTTCATCGCTGGATCGGCCGCCATGGCGCTGAACACTTTCTTGACTGAAAAATACTCGATATAAGCCGGCACTATTTTCATGACGACAATCGCCGCGAACACAATCACGATGCCCACCAACAGCATCCCGATCAGCGTAGCTCCCTTTTGCTTTTGCATGCTATTTTCCTTATTCAAGGATGTGGCCAATACGTTTGAGATGATCAAAATTCCACCACACCATGAAGGCGCGACCAACAATGTTGCGTTCCGGGACAAAGCCCCAGTAGCGGCTGTCGGTACTGTCATCACGGTTATCGCCCATCATGAAGTAATAACCCTGGGGTACCTTGCAGGTGAAACCTGCGTCATTGTAATCGCAATTTTCACGGTGCGGAAACTGGCTGTCCACCTGGCTCAAATCGATACTGGGACGGTCGGACTGAGTAATGATGCTATGCAGATGCTGGCCAAGCTGCTCCTTGTAGCGCTCGGTGGTGACATAATTCAGCCCCCTGCCGATATAGCTATATGAACCATCATTTGTGGTTGCCAGCGCCTGTCCATTGATGGTGAGGCGTTTGTTGCTGTAGGTCACCGTATCACCTGGCACACCGACCACGCGCTTGATATAGTCAAGCGATGGATCCTTGGGGTAACGGAACACCATGATATCGCCCTTTTTTGGCTCGCCTACATTGATGATTTTCTTGTTGATAATGGGCAGGCGGATGCCGTAGGTGTACTTGTTTACCAGAATGAAATCTCCCACCAGCAGGGTCGGTATCATCGAGCCGGATGGTATTTTGAACGGCTCCACCAGAAATGAGCGCAGCATGAATACCGCCAGAATCACCGGGAAAAAGCTCTTGGCGTACTCGGTCAATACCGGCAGCTTGGCATCTTTGGGACGTTTCGGTTTGAAAAACAAACTATCCAGCAGCCAGATCACGCCGGTGATGACCAGCGCGATAAACATGATAAGTGCGAAGTCCATACTGCTCCCTTACAGCTTGATTGATGAATGAAGCCTATTTATCCCCAACTTGCAGAATCGCCAGAAAGGCTTCCTGCGGGATTTCCACATTACCCACTTGTTTCATGCGTTTCTTGCCTGCCTTCTGCTTTTCCAGCAACTTGCGCTTGCGGCTGATATCACCACCGTAGCACTTGGCCAGCACGTTCTTGCGCAGCGCCTTGACGTTTTCACGTGCGATGATCTGCGCACCGATGGCGGCCTGAATGGCAACGTCGAACATCTGGCGCGGGATGAGTTCACGCATTTTGGACGCCAGCTCGCGACCTTTGTACTGGCTGGTGGCACGATGCACGATCAGCGACAGCGCATCGACCTTCTCACTATTTACCAGAATATCGAGCTTGACCAGATCGGCTGCGCGGAATTCCTTGAAATCATAATCGAGCGAAGCATAACCGCGCGTGGCTGACTTGAGCCGGTCGAAAAAATCCATCACCACTTCGTTCATCGGCATGTCGTAATTGAGCATGACCTGCCGCCCCATGTACTGCATATTGGTCTGCGCACCACGCTTCTGCGTGCACAGCGTCATCACGTTGCCCAGATATTCCTCCGGCACCAGGATGGTGGCGGTAATAATCGGCTCGCGGATTTCCTCAATGCTGGACAGGTCAGGCAGCTTGGACGGGTTCTCGATGTGGATCACGCTGCTGTCTTTCAATACCACCTGGTAGATTACCGTGGGCGCGGTGGTAATCAGATCCATATCGTATTCGCGTTCCAACCGCTCCTGCACGATTTCCATATGCAGCAGGCCAAGAAAGCCACAGCGGAAACCGAAACCCAGCGCCTGTGATACTTCCGGCTCGTATTGCAGCGAGGCATCATTAAGCTTGAGCTTTTCCAGCGCGTCGCGCAGCGAGTCATAATCGTGCGATTCCACTGGATACAGTCCAGCGAACACTTGCGGCTTGATTTCCTTGAAACCGGGCAATGGCTCTGCGGCGGGCCGGGCATCCAGCGTCACCGTATCGCCGACCTTGGCAGCCTTCAGTTCCTTGATACCGGCGATAATGAAACCGACTTCCCCGGCAGATAGCTGGGTGCGCTGCTTTGCCTTGGGCGTAAAGACGCCCACCTGTTCGGTGAGATGGACCGAACCCGCAGCCATCAGGCGAATTTTTTCCTTGGGGCGCAACATACCGTCCACTACCCGCACCAGCATCACTACGCCGACATAATTATCGAACCATGAGTCGATGATCAGCGCTTTCAGCGGTGCTTCCGGATCACCTTGCGGCGGCGGGATTTTCGCAATCACCGCTTCAAGTATGTCTTCCACGCCCAGCCCGGTCTTGGCCGAGGCGCGCACCGCGTCGTGCGCGTCGATGCCGATAATGTCCTCAATTTCCTGGATCACCCGATCCGGCTCGGCGGCAGGCAGGTCAATCTTGTTCAGCACCGGCACCACTTCCACTCCCAGCTCGGTCGCGGTATAGCAGTTGGCCACGGTTTGCGCTTCCACGCCCTGCGAGGCATCCACCACCAGCAGCGCCCCTTCGCACGCCGACAACGAGCGGCTCACCTCATAGGAAAAGTCGACGTGGCCGGGGGTATCGATCAGATGCAGCTGATACACCTGGCCGTCGCGCGCCTTGTATTCCAGCGCCGCAGTCTGCGCCTTGATGGTAATACCGCGCTCTCGCTCCAGATCCATGGAGTCGAGCACTTGCGCCTCCATTTCACGTGCAGCCAGCCCGCCGCAAAGCTGGATGATACGATCCGCCAGGGTGGATTTACCGTGATCGATATGGGCAATAATGGAAAAATTACGGATGTTTTTCATCAACACAATCAATAAAAAAGGCACACCGCGTGTGCCTGGAATGCTCAACAGCCGTGAATTTTAACGGATTTTCCCCAAACAATCAGCAAGCGCAGCCGCGTCCAGAAAATAATGGCAGATTTCCACCCCGTCAGGCCCGGTCAGCACAGGGATCAACGTGCCAAAACGGGCCTCCAGAGCGGGATCCAGGTCAATGTCAACTTCCTGCACAGTAAAATCCAGTTGAGATTTGTATGGCGCCAATGCTGCCAACAGGTCATCGCACAAATGGCAGTAGCGGCGCAGATAGACCGTCAATACGGTCTGGCTCATGGCATACGCAAGGGAATGTACACCGTGTCCTGTCCGCGCTTGACCAACAGGGCCACACGCTTGTTCGCACCAATTCCTTTTAGCAACTGGTCAAATTGAACGGCATTATGTACCGGCGCATTGCTTACCGCCAGAATCACATCACCTGGCTGGATACCGGCACGCGCTGCCACACCTCGCGATTCTACCACCTGGACACCATGACTCACGCCAAGCGCATGCTGTTGATCCTTATTAATATCCGCGAGTACCAATCCTATTTTATTCGGCAGCTTCGAACCTTTGACCGGCTTGCCGGAGGCGGTCGTCTTCGCATCAGGAAGTGCGCCCACGGTGACGTCAATACGCTTGAGCGCACGATTTCGCCACAATTCAATGTCTACTTTGCTTCCCGGCTTTGTAGCCGCGACCAGACGCGGCAAATCGAACGAGCTATTGATGGCCTTGCCGCCAAACTTGAGAATCACGTCTCCCACCTTCACCCCGGCTTTTTCGGCTGGACTGTCTTTTTCCACACCGGACACCAGCGCCCCGGCAGGTTTGGGCAACCCGAATGCATCGGCGTTACCAGCATTCACCTCCTGAATCACCACACCCAGGCGCCCACGGCTGACTTTCCCCTGCATCTTGAGCTGATCGGCGACCTGCATGGCCACATCGATGGGGATGGCGAATGACAGCCCCATGTAACCGCCCGAACGCGACAGAATCTCCGAGTTGATGCCGATCACTTCGCCATTCATGTTGAACAGCGGGCCGCCGGAATTTCCAGGGTTGACAGCTGCATCCGTCTGGATGAAAGGGACGTAGTTGTCATTGGGCAATGCGCGGCCCGTCGCGCTGACGATACCCGCCGTAACTGAATTTTCGAACCCGAAGGGTGAACCAATCGCAATCACCCATTCACCCACCTTGATTTGATCCGGCTTGCCGATCACCACTTGCGGGAGATTGGTGGCGTTGATCTTGATCAGCGCCACATCACTTCTCTGATCTGCGCCGATTACCTTGGCCCGGAACTCGCGCCGGTCGGTCAGCTTGACCGTCACCTCGTCCGCACCATCGACCACATGCGCATTGGTAAGAATGTAGCCGTCCGGGCTAATGATGAAACCCGAGCCACTGCTGCGTACCGGCACCTCGCTAGACGCTTGCGGCTGCTGGGGTGAGGGCATCGCGCCATCGGGAACAGACCCGGGAGGCATGAAGCGGCGGAAAAACTCGAGCATGTCCTGCTCGGACATGGTCTGCCCCTGACCACCGGACTTAACCAGCTGCGTACTGGTAATGTTGACCACAGTGGGACCATATTTCTGCACCAGCCCGGTGAAATCAGGCAAATCACGCGCCCATGCAAAGCTCGCCAGCATTAACCATAATGCCCATACCCAAACCACTTTTTTCATGATCCAAGTTCCTTTAATACAAATGTGTTTTCATTTACCGCACGCAGGATGACAGGCTGAAAACGCGCATCGCGTGCGGCCCTGCGGCTAAACCACAACAGCCAGAACGTACCCATTACAAAACCAGTTGCTGCCCCGGCGATCGACCAGACATCGCTGTTTGCCAATGGCGCGAAGTGGCTCGCCAACAGCGCACCTGCAAAAACCAGCAGTAGCGGCAGCAAATACACTGCACCCGATCCGCGCAACACCGCACCGTCGGCCACGCCAATCACCACGGCCTCGCCCACTTTGCTGCCACGCGGATCGAGCACCCGGTAATTTTTACTGCGCAGGGTAAACACCTGACCAATGCGATCCGCACCGCAACCGCCACCCTTGGTACCGCCGCATGCTGAACAACCGGATGGCTCCATTGGCTCTACCAATGCCGCGCCCGCTTCAATTTCCAGGATTCTGGCTTGGGTTTCGATCATTTGCTGTCGTTTTCGTGGACCAGGCTATCTGCCATCTGTATCACAGTTTCGGAGGGTACTTCGCCTAACGCAGTAACCTGGTATTTACCTACCGGCCTTGCGTACACATTCAGCAGACTGCGGGTGGATAGCCCGCGCATCGGATTGACCAGGTTCGCATAGGGTTCGATAAACAGTGATACGGTAGCCAGACCATCCGAATAGACCAGCTGCACCACCGGGGTTTTCTTGCCGGGCAACATGCGCCGTCCTTCCATTACCTTGGCAAATCCGGCAGGCAATTGTTTGACACGCCAATCGGTCAACCCATAGGTATCCTCATTGGCTACACGCACGGTTTTCTTGTCATCAAAACCGGATTTGAACGTCTCACGCGGGGCACTGCCGATGCTCACCTGGGTAAACAAGAACTGTCCGGAGGGCCGATTATCGGCATCAAGCGGCTGGGCTTTCAACAGCAATCCAGTAGCGGCATCTGCCCACAATACATAGCCAAAACGGTATTCGTCCTTGGGCACAAGCATGACCCCGACGCTATCGTGTCCGGCAACCATGGCATGACCCAGCGGCTTCAATACATATTGTTGCGCCAGCGTCGAGGCCTGTACCGGCAATAGCGCGGGGAAAAACTTATGACGTTCGCGCTTCTCCACCTTGACCCGATCGCCATCAGGTATGTAACAGTACACATCGTCATTGACACTTACAAACGCGTGCGGCGGGCCGGAAAGCACATCGATCTTGGCCATCTCGACACCATTGTCAACACGATGAGAAATTTTGGAAACCTCCACTGTGGAGCCATGCTGGTATACGAAGGTTCCGGTGTAATCCAGCCGCTCTGCGGCGGCCGCTACCTGGTTCAACCAGGCAACCAGATCACCTGGATAGGTAGCGCCTGCGGCATTGGCCAGCGGCATCGCCGCCAGCCACAGCCACATCAACCACCATCTCATCGGGCAGGATCCGCCGGCACTTCAAACGAGGCGTCAGCCAGCATCGCGCCTGGGGAAAAATCACGATGCGCCGTCATATAATCGTGCATGTCATCCGGCGCTTTAGCCAAAGAATGAACCGGACTGATTGAAGCCAACTGACTACCGGAAAATGACTGGCTGCCGTTTTGCATCAAATTGACGGCCCCCCAGGCGACCAGCATTACGGCGGCGAGCGAGGCCGCTGCGGGCATCCCGAAACGGGTCAGAAGTGAACGGCGCGGGGCCAGGATCGTGGGTTCATCCGCCAGCAACAGGCTGATCCGCGTAGCCAGATCGGATTTTAGCGGAGGGGTGCTGCGCAGGCAGTCGCCGATCACATGATAGCTCTGCCAGCGCGCGCGCCAGTCCTCACCATGACTCATCGTTTCGAGGATACGCACGGTTTCCTGATGATCCAGTTCGCCATCGGCAAGCGCGGACAGCGTCGTATCTTCAGCAAGGGGACTGCTTTCATGAGTGTGGGTGGATATTGCAGAATTTCGCATGTCGTTACTCCTTACCATCTTGTATCTTTGCTGGTGCCCAAAATTGGGCGCAGACGCGTTGCAATTGCCTCACGCGCACGGAAAATCCGGGATCGCACCGTACCAATCGGACAACCCATGATCTCGGCGATCTCTTCGTAGCTCATCCCTTCCATCTCGCGCAGCGAAATCGCTGTGCGTAAATCCTCCGGCAAATCCGCCATCGCTGCATTCACTTCTTGGGCAACTTCTTTGGAGAGAAGTTCGTTCTCCGGCGTATTGAGATCACGCAAACCATCGGCATCTTCAAAACCTTCCGCTTCTTCGGCATCGAACTCGGTGGAGGTGGGCGCACGCCGTCCGCGCGACACCAGATAATTTTTCGCGGTATTGATACCGATCCGGTATAACCACGTGTAAAAAGCCGATTCGCCGCGAAACGCGGGCAGCGCACGATAGGCCTTGATAAACGCCTCTTGCGAGATATCCTCGACCTCCGCCGCATCGCGCACGAAGCGCGACAGCAGCCGCGCCAGACGCCGCTCGTATTTAATCACCAGCAAATCGAAAGCGCGCTTGTCACCGCGTTGTACCCGCTCGACTAGTAATTGATCGACATCGCGATCACTCATCGTGAATCTTCATCCCTGATTCCTGTTGTATGCCGTAGTATACCTGCGGCCAAGGCAATACTGCACCGGCATGCCTTATAGTGCGTGACAGACAGTGCGATGTATGGCGAAGTTCCATGACAATGCCGGGAATGGGTATTCAGCCATGGAACGCTCTGCTATTCTTGCCGCACCCAATACCTTGCAGGTCAATATGGAGCGCACCGACGTACTCATCATCGGCAGTGGCCTGGCTGCACTGACCACAGCACTGCACCTGGCGCAGCAGCGCCAGGTGGTCCTGCTGACCAAAAAAACCCTGCAGGATTCAGCCAGTGCCTGGGCGCAAGGCGGTATCGCCGCAGTACTCGCCGATGACGACTCGGTGGAGGCACATATCCGCGACACCTTGATCGCGGGTGCAGGCTTATGCGATGAGGAAACAGTGCGTTTCGTGGTGGAGAATGGCCATGCAGCGATACGCTGGCTGGTGGAAATGGGCGTGCCGTTTACGGCCGATGCCACCAGTTCAACCGGATTTCATCTCACCCGGGAGGGTGGCCACAGTACGCGCCGCATCATTCATGCGGCCGATGCCACCGGCCGCGCGGTGCAAAAAACCCTGTGCACCCAGATCCGCAACAATCCCAACATTACGCTACTCGAGCACCACATCGCCATTGACCTGATCACCGGTGACAAACTCGGGCAGGATGATCACACCTGCTATGGCGTTTACGCACTGGACAATATCAGTGGCCAGATCAAGACTTTCGCCGCCAGCCATACCGTATTGACAACCGGCGGTGCAGGCAAGGTTTACCTGTACACCACCAACCCGGATGTGGCCACTGGCGACGGCATTGCCATGGGCTGGCGCGCGGGATGCCGGGTGGCGAATATGGAATTTATCCAGTTCCATCCCACCTGCCTGTATCACCCCCATGCGAAATCCTTCCTGATTACCGAAGCGGTACGGGGTGAAGGCGGCCAGCTCAAACTGCATGACGGTACGCGCTTCATGGCCACGCATGACCCGCGCGCCGAGCTGGCCCCGCGCGACATCGTAGCGCGGGCAATTGACTTCGAGATGAAAAAACGCGGCCTTGATAGCGTCTATCTGGACATTACGCACAAACCGGCAGAGTTCATTCTCGAGCACTTCCCGACCATTTACGAACGCTGCCGTGCCCTGGGTATCGATATCACGCGCGAACCGATCCCGGTGGTGCCTGCCGCACATTACACTTGCGGCGGCATCGTCACCGATCTGGCCGCACGAACCGACCTCACCGGACTGTATGCGGTTGGCGAAGTCGCCTGCACCGGGCTGCATGGCGCAAACCGGCTGGCCAGCAACTCGCTGCTGGAATGCCTGGTATTTGGCCACGCCGCCGCCAAAGATATTCTGGCGAGTGCTGGCGCACCGCCATCCAACATCCCCGAATGGGACGAAAGCCGCGTCACTGACGCCGACGAAGAAATCGTCCTGTCACATAACTGGGACGAGTTGCGCCGTTTCATGTGGGATTATGTGGGCATCGTACGCACCAACAAACGCCTGGCGCGAGCCGCCAGCCGAATCCGCCTGCTGAATGAAGAAATCAGCGAGTATTATCGCAATTTTCGCGTCAGCAATGACCTGATTGAATTGCGCAACCTGGTGCTGACTGCCGATCTGATCGTGCGTTCCGCACAGCTGCGACGCGAATCACGGGGGCTGCACTTTAGCCGCGATTACCCGGACATGCTGCCCATTACCGGCAACACGGTTCTGAATCCAAAACCGGGGCGGATTTGTCCGGGCGCGTGCGACGCGAATTTCTGATCCACATGCATGATGGCCGGGCAGTGCTAAACACCGTCTTCGGTCATGCCCCATTTCAGGCGGATACGCAGACGACGGAAATCATCCTCCGCCAAATTATCAGGCAACAGCGTCACCACACCGGTCCTGCCATTCTCCAGGCGCAGGCGGATTACCGTCAGCAACGGCGTCACGAAGGCATCGAGTAGTTGCGCCGTCTGCCAGACCTCCGCGCGGCATAGCCGAAAGCTGTTATCCGCATCCAGTTCCAATCCGGTAAAGCGCCGGTGCCCGAGCTGTGCCAGATTATAAGCAAGGCTGGCCAGCAGCACCAAGCTACCCGATATACGTATCCAGCCTTCCGGAAATGCCCACCAAACGGCCCATCCAGCCACACTATGCATGGCGATCAATATCGCCATCAGGTGGCGCGATAAATGCACATTAATGCGTAAAGGCGGCAAGTTCATGGCGATGATTGTAGAATAAGCGCATTCGGATTCCAATTTCATAGCACACCATGACCCAAAATATCCTCGACACCCTGCAAACCGGCGCAGTTTTCGCCGACCTCGCACCGCTCGGCTTGATCGCTTTCAGCGGCGAGGACACCGCCACCTATCTGCAAGGCCAGCTCACCAATGACGTGCGCAAACTCGCTGCTGGCGCAGCGCAGTACAGCGGTTTCTGTTCGCCCAAAGGACGGCTGATGGCCAGTTTCCTGCTGTGGAATCAGGGCGACGCGACCTACATGCAGCTTGCCGGTGATTTGCAGGAGACCATCCAGAAGCGCCTGTCCATGTTCATCCTGCGCTCCAAGGTCAAAACTCGCGACGCCCGTCCCGAGGTCGTCCGCATCGGCATAGCGGGTAAACGGGCCACCCAGCTGATCGAAACTACACTGGGTGCGTTGCCACCCACTGATATGGGCGTGGTGCACACTCCGGCGGGCAGCGTGATTCGCCTGGCTGCCGAGCGCTACCAGATCATCACCACACCCGAATCCGCCGCGCTCAATGAAACTTTGAGCCGCGACGCCAGCCGGATCGATTATCCCGTCTGGCAGTGGCTGGAAATCCGTGCCGGCATTCCCACCATCCTGCCCGCCACGCAGGAGCAGTTCGTCCCGCAGATGGTCAACTTCGACCTCACCAACAGCGTCAATTTTCAGAAAGGCTGCTACACCGGCCAGGAAATCGTCGCCCGCACCCAATACCTGGGCAAGCTCAAGCGCCGCATGTATCTGGTGCACAGCGACAGTCCCGCTGCGCCCGGTGACGAACTCTACAGTGCCGATATGGAAGGCCAGGCCAGCGGCATGATTGTCAATGCCCAACCCGCCCCTAGCAGCGGCTGGGACGCGCTGGCGGTAATCCAGATCAGCAGCGCCGACGCCCATCCCATCCACCTCAAGTCGCTCGATGGCGCGCGCCTGGCGATCGAACCGCTGCCCTACGCACTGGCGTGAACCACTATTACATTTACTACCGGGTGAAAGACGACGACGCCGAGACTGAAACCCAGATACGCGCCATGCAGGCGCGCTTGGCTTGTCGCAGCAATATCAGCGGACGCCTGCTGAAACGCCGCGACGATCCATCCACCTGGATGGAAATCTACGAAAATGTGGCGGATAGTAACAACTTTGAGCACCAACTCGCCCGTGCCGTGTCCGAGTTCGATGTGGGCATGTTTTTAACCGGCGATGGACGGCGCGTGATCGAGTGCTTTGTCGGAGATGTTGCGGCATCATCCATACCACCCTGCAAGACAAGCTAAGACGCATTTTTTCAACCACTGACAGACAGGAAATCAAATTGGCCAAACCCAACTATCAATACGAAAAGCGTCAAAAAGAACTCGCCAAGAAAAAGAAGAAAGAAGACAAGCTGAAGGAAAAAGCACAGAAAAATGAAGAACCGGCGGCAGATGACACTGCGGATACGCCCGCAGATGTCGGGTCAGAAAACACCAAATAAGTACTGCGTCATCATCAGTCGCAACGCCGACACGCACGCCGTCTTGCTGACTGATGGCGACTTGTACCCGGTGGATTGCACCGCCTGAGCCATGTTCGACCCGGTAAACTGTTCACTGCCAATGCCTTACTCTTCGCCACCAAGGCCGGGAGTAATAATGGATCTAATAATGCGTAATAATTGTGCGTAATAATGTGGTCGTACTCGATATACCGCCTCATTAAAAAATTTGTCCGCATTCCCCCAGCCCAATACACGAGAAAATCCACCCGGGACACCCGCATTTTTACCCATGCACTTGCCAGAACTGCGCGGGGGTGATGAGGGGGTATTCATTTCCCAGGGCTAGCAGGGCTTTGTCCCCGGTCAGCAGGTAATCAGCCTGGGCGGCTCGCCAGGTGTTCAGGACGGGCTGATCCATCGGGTCGGTCAGGCGTGGTTCCAGGTGGTTATCGGGTTCGACGAGGTCCGCCTGGAAGGCGAGAATATCGACCAAGTCGGCTATTTCCTGGGCATTCAGACCATGCCGGTGTGCCAGCTTGGGCAACACAAGCGTCAGTTCATTGAGGATGTAATGGCTGAGCACAACTTCGAGCGAACCATGCTGCCATGCGGCTACAATCCTGCCGGGCAGGCTGTGCGGGTAGGCCAGTCCTGATAGCAGGACGTTGGTATCGAGTACAACGCGCACTTATGTTGGTTCGCCGCGTATAGCCTGCACAGCGGCTTCGATTTCCGCGATGCCTTGTTCCTCGGGCACGGCAGCGAACCCCGCAGCCAAACGCGCACTTAAATCATCAAAGCGGTTTTGCATGCGGCGAATGCGCGCAAACAGCCGCGCATCGACCAGGGCGGCGACAGGCTTGCCGTCCTTGTTGATGAGGATGCTATCGTTACGGTACTGCACCTGGTTGAGCATATCGCCCAGATTCTGGCGGAATGCGACTGCGCTGGTTTCGGTAATCATGGCTGTTCTCCATAATGACCATTATGATAATAATGGTCATTATAGTCTGGAAACTGCGCGAAAACCAACAAAAGGAGTGCGTCAAAAAACCATCCAATAAAGCTAGAACCTGCCTCTGATGTTGAAGCAACCTGGATCATAGTGAACCGCCCCACTGGAAGAAGGTCTGCTACTTACAGGCTGACAAACGGCCATTCACCTCTCTGGAAAAATCATTAGGAATCTTAAATGAGTACGCTTTTTTCACCATTCAAGCTACGTGACCTGGAATTCAAGAACCGGATTTTTGTCTCGCCCATGTGCCAGTATTCGGCCATTGACGGCCTTGCCAACAACTGGCATCTGGTGCATCTGGGTTCGCGTGCCATAGGCGGCGCGGCGCTGGTGATGGTCGAAGCAACGGCGGTCACGCCGGAAGGACGGATTTCTCCCGGCGACATGGGGTTGTGGTCGGAACAACATGCGCGGGCGCTGGCACCCATCGCCCAATTCATCAAGGAACACGGCGCAGTACCCGCCATACAGCTTGCCCACGCAGGGCGCAAAGCGTCTGCCGAAGCGCCCTGGCTGGGGGGTGGCGCGCTTACCCCGGAAACCGGCGCATGGCCGGTGGTGGCGCCCAGCGCAATAGCGTTTTCTCCTGCCTCACCCACGCCTGCCGAGCTGAGTCCGGCACAACTCGATGTCATTTGCGCGCAGTTTGTGGAAGCTGCCCAGCGCAGTCTGGAAGCCGGCTTCGAAGTAGTCGAGTTGCATTTTGCGCATGGCTATTTGCTGCACGAATTTCTGTCTCCGCTCAGCAACCAGCGCAACGATGAATACGGCGGATCGCTGGAAAATCGCGCCCGCTTTCCACTCCAAGTAGCCCGTGCGGTACGCGCGGCATGGCCGCAACATTTACCGCTCTTTGTGCGCATCTCGGCCACCGACTGGGTAGAAGGCGGCTGGGATCTGGCGCAATCCATTCAGCTCGCGCACTGGCTCAAAGCCATCGGCATTGACCTGATCGATTGTTCCTCCGGCGCTCTGGTTCCATACGCCAAAATCCCCGTCGCGCCCGGCTTTCAGACCCCCTTTGCCACCGCAATCCGCAACCAGGCCGGTATCGCCGTCGGCACAGTGGGGCTGATTACCGCGCCCGAGCAGGCGGAGCAGATCGTCGCCACGGGACTTGCGGATGTGGTCCTGCTCGCGCGCGAGTTGTTGCGCGACCCGTACTGGCCGCTGCACGCAGCCGCAGTGCTCGGCGTCAAGCTGGATTGGCCGGTACAATACCAGCGCGCCCAGCCCAGCCGGCACTCCTGAAAATAGCCTAACCACGCAGAGGGCGGGGGGTGCTGCTTGCTCCGGGTTTATTGACGTGCGCAGCGCAGGTTGAGCGGCGACGGGCTACCGCTGATATTGCTGCGCCACGGATTGATATCCAGACCGCCCCGTCGCGTGTAACGCGCGTAGACAGCCAGTTTGAGCGGTTTGCACTGGCGCAGTATGTCCATGAAAATGCGCTCCACGCATTGCTCGTGAAATTCATTATGGGTACGGAATCCGATCAGATACCGTAGCAAGTCGGCTTGCTCTATCGGTGCGCCCACATAGTGGATTTGTACGCTGCCCCAGTCCGGCTGGCCGGTGACCAGACAGTTGGATTTGAGCAGGTTGGATACCAGTGTTTCCTCGACCGGTTCGGCATCCTGGGACGCACGCAGCAACGCCGGGTCAGGCGCGTAACTGTCCACCTCGATATCCAGACGGTCCAGAGACAAACCTTCCAGTTCTGCAAAGGCTACTTTGCCAAACATATCGGGCAGGGCCAGGCGCACCTGCACCGGCGCGCCCACGGCTGCCGACACATCGGCCTTCAAACGTGCCAGCAGGGTGTCGGTACCGTCCAGGCGGGTCTGGTTGTAGCTATTCAGATACAGCTTGAACGATTTGGACTCGATGATATTGGGCGACTCGGCGGGAATAATGAACGTTGCAATGGCAACTTGCGGTTTGCCGCGCTGGTTGAGCCAGGAAACTTCGTAGGCGTTCCAGATATCCGCACCGAAAAATGGCAGCGTGCCGCGGATGCCGATCTCGTTGCGCTTGTCCTGACGCGGGATGGGAAACAACAGCGACGCATCGTATTCAGCCTGATAGCAGGCAGGTTTTCCCAGCAAGGACTGTTCGGGTGTCTGCATGTCACGCCTCGCTGATTGGTACGCGTTGCGCCACAGCGCACAGCAACTCATAGCTGACCGTACCCGCCGCCGTGGCGACTGCCTCCACTGGCAGGCCCTTTCCCCACAGCACCACAGGCGTATCGACATTTGCGCCAGGCAGGTCAGTCAGATCAGTGCACAGCATGTCCATGGAGACGCGTCCCAGTGTACGCGTAAGCTGACCATTCACCAGAATTGGCGTCCCCGTGGCGGCGTGTCGCGGATAACCGTCGGCATAACCGCACGCCACGATACCGACGCGCATCGGCCGGTCCGCGATAAAGCTGGCGCCATAGCCAACGGCATCTCCGGGTGCCAAAGTCTGTACAGCAATAATACGGCTCGACAAAGTCATCGCCGGTTGCAGATCGAGCGCGCGCGCATCTTCTTCAACAAATGGCGACGCTCCATACAACATGATGCCGGGGCGCACCCAATCGCACCGGGTAGCCTGGTAACGCAGCAAGGCAGCCGAATTGGCGAGACTGACCGGGTGATTGAGGTTAGCGAATACCGCTTGAATCACTTCGAGTTGGTCGATCACACCGACGGCTTCATCCGCCGTCGCAAAATGGCTCATCAGGGTGATGCCACCGACATTGGGACAGGCAATAAGCCGTGACAGCGCCGCATGGAAATCCGGCGGTTTGAAACCGAGCCGGTTCATGCCGCTGTTCAGATTGAGGAATACCGGCAACGGGCTGACCACACGAGCCTGTTCCAGCATGGCGATTTGCTCGGCGTGATGGACAACAAGGGTAATGCGCTGTGCAATGCATTCGGCCAGCTCGCCTGCCTCAAACATGCCTTCCAGCAGCAAAATGGGCTTGCCCCATCCCGTATCGCGCAAAATGATGGCTTCTTCCAGCGACACGACTGCCAAGCCATCCGCATCCCGCAAAGCCTGCGCCACCCGGCGCAAGCCATGACCGTAACCGTTCGCCTTGACCGCAGCCATGATGCGGGCAGTGCCCGCATGACGGCGTGCCACTGCCAGATTATTTTTGAGTGCGGCAGGATGAATTTGGGCGAGAATCGGGCGCGACATTAGGTACGCTTAGATATTAATAGTTACCGCCGCCACTGGCGTAGTTCTCGAAACGCGTATGCTCGCCCATGAAAGTCAGGCGCACGGTACCGATCGGGCCATTTCGCTGCTTGCCGATAATGATCTCGGCGCTGCCTTTGTCCTGGCTGTCAGGGTTATAGACTTCATCCCGATAGATGAACAGGATCACGTCGGCGTCCTGCTCGATGGCGCCGGATTCCCGCAGGTCGGACATCACCGGGCGCTTGTTGGGGCGCTGCTCCAGCGAACGGTTGAGCTGGGACAAGGCAATCACCGGCACCTGCAATTCTTTCGCCAGCGCCTTGAGCGAGCGTGAGATTTCGGAAATTTCGGTGGCGCGGTTTTCACCGCTACTGACGCTGGACATCAATTGCAGGTAATCGATGATAATCATCCCCAGCTTGCCGCATTGCCGATGCAGACGGCGCGCGCGCGCGCGCAGTTCGAGGGCGTTCAAAGCCGGCGTTTCATCGATAAAAATCGGTGCCTCGTTCAGCTTGCCCACCGCGTAAGTCAGCTTTTGCCAGTCGTCGTCCTGCAGGCGTCCGGTACGAATCTTGTGCTGGTCGAGGCGGCCGATGGAGCCCAGCATGCGCATCACCAGCTGCGCCCCACCCATTTCCATGGAAAAAATCGCCACCGGCAAACCGCTCTCAATGGCCACATTCTCGCCCATGTTGATCGAGAACGCCGTCTTCCCCATGGACGGGCGGCCCGCGACGATAATCAGATCGCCCGGTTGCAGGCCCGCCGTTTTCTGATCGAGATCGGCAAAACCGGTGGGTATGCCGGTGACATCACTCTGATTATCCCGGCTAAACAGTTCATCGATACGCTCCACCACTTCCGTGAGCAAGGGCTTGATTTCGAGAAACCCCTGCTGGCTGCGCGCACCGGATTCGGCGATATCGAACACTTTGGCCTCTGCCTGATCGAGCAGATCATTGGCTGAACGGCCGGCCGGATTGTAGGCAGACTCGGCAATATCGGTGCCGACCTCCACCAGTTTTCGCATCACCCCGCGCTCGCGCACAATCTCGGCGTAGCGGCGAATATTGGCGGCGGACGGTGTGTTTTGCGCCAGTGCGACCAGATAGGCCAGTCCACCCACGTTGGAAAGTTCGCCATGATTTTCCAGCAATTCGGCCACAGTCACCACATCGGCAGGCTTGCCCTGCTCGATCAGTTTGGTGATCATGCGATAGATCAGCTTGTGATCATGGCGATAAAAATCATTCTGGCTGATGACGTCGGCAATACGATCCCATGCATGGTTTTCCAGCAACAATCCGCCCAACACAGACTGCTCTGCCTCAACGGAATGCGGCGGCATCTTGAGCGCGGCAAGTTCGGGATCAGCAGTATTCTGGAATGTGGCCATGTTTGGGTTTTAATGGGGCAACGCCTGGAGGCGGAATGCCATTTTAACGCGTCTCGGGCGGCAGAGTGAAAATCCAATAAAAAAGGGGCTGTACTCAGCCCCTTTTCATGCGGTTATGAAACCGGCTTAGTGTTCGCCCAGCACCGAAACGGTAATCTCGGCCACCACGTCAGCATGCATCGCGATGCTGATGGGGAAATCGCCGATCGCCTTGAGCGGACCCGTCGGCATGCGCACTTCAGCCTTGGCCACTTCGAAGCCCTGCGCATTGAGCGCGTCAGCAATATCCGCATTGGTTACGGAGCCGAACAAGCGACCATCCATACCGGCCTTCTGCGAAATTTGCAGCATGAAGCCGGCCAGTTTCCCGGCACGGGCCTGGGCTGTAACCAATGTGGCCGCATGGGCTTTCTCCAGCTCGGCGCGTTTTTCTTCAAAGTGCTTGAGGTTGGCGCTGGTGGCGCGCTTGGCCTTGCCTTGCGGGATCAGAAAATTACGCGCGTAACCGTCCTTGACCTTGACCACATCGCCCAGGGTGCCCAGGTTGACCACTTTTTCCATCAGAATAATTTGCATGGCGGTCTCCTTAATGCAGGTCGGTGTAAGGCATCAGCGCCAGGAAGCGGGCGCGCTTGATGGCGGTGGATAGCTGACGCTGGTAGCGGGTCTTGGTGCCGGTGATGCGGGCCGGGATAATCTTGCCGTTTTCAGCGACAAAATCCTTCAGGATTTCCACGTCCTTGTAGTCGACCCACTTGATACCTTCAACGGTAAAGCGGCAGAACTTGCGGCGTTTGAACAGCTGGCGGGAACCTTCCCGGCGTTTGGTGTTTTTGCTATTGGTTGGACGAGGCATGATGCACTCCTATCTAAATTGTTTTTAAGCTGCAAATATGCAGCACGATCTGATTACTCTGCGGGCTTTTCCTGGCCAGAAAACCTTCTACACTGATGTAGTCACCACCGGGAAGCGCACTGATGCTTTGCGCCATCTCCCCCATTGCGACTGCCGCCATCTCTACATTTACCCGGCGCGTTACACCTGCTTCTACCTGTTGTGATTCATGGCGAATACGCAAGCTTACCAAGGGTACCCCGGCCGGGGTATAACGCAGCGCTTCGGCTTCAGCAACGATACCGGTCAGTATCAGCCTATTGGTTTCCAAACATTCAGGCAGCTGGCGCGGCTGACTCTGCCAGGACTGCCGGAGCAGCCTGCTCAGGCTTGGCTTCAACGGGTTGGGTCAGGGAGCGCGATTTTTCCTCCTTCATCATTGGCGAAGGAGCGATCACCGCCTCATCCATGCGCACCGTCAGATGGCGCAACACTGCGTCATTGAACTTGAAGCCATGCTCAAGCTCGTCCAGCGTTTCCTGGTCGCACTCGATGTTCATCAACACGTAGTGGGCTTTGTGTACCTTCTGGATTGGATAAGCCATCTGACGGCGGCCCCAGTCTTCCAGACGATGAACCAGTCCATTGCGTGCTGCAATCTGGCCGCGATAGCGCTCGATCATCGCGGGCACTTGCTCGCTCTGATCCGGGTGCACAATAAATACGATTTCATAATGACGCATGCAAACTCCTTCTGGGTTAAAGCCCCCCGTGCGTTGGCGGTGGGGCAAGGGAAACCGCGCATTGTACTGGTTATTCAGGTGTTTTTCAATGCCGCATGCGATTCCATGAGAAACAACCTGCCGGCGAGAGACCAACAATGAAATCGGCGCTTAAAATCGAGCCGAATACCCATATGAATATTATTGTCAGGCTTTGAGCCAGTTTTCCGCCTGTTCAGAATCTTCGAAAACCTGGGTTTGCGCATCGACAAACATGCGCGAGACCCAGGTACTCCAGATCACCCATTGCTGTTGAGCCACGACGGCCACACGGGAAAAATCGGCTGCGTGGGCACGCCCAAAGCTGATTTCTTCCCACGCCACATCCACGGTAAATTTGAGCATATCGCGCAAATCCAGTAGCAGATTGACTTTTCCATCAAGCTTCAGCCCGGCCAGGATTGCCTGTTCGAATTCATGGTAGTCGGCCAGCGTGAACTCGCCCAGTACGGCAGCACGAATGGTGTTACCAGCGATTGAGATATTGATCATGAGTATTCCCGGTATTGTTGTTGATGGTTTGGACAACTATAGGGGAGTTGCGTGTGACAGGCAAAAAAAGCGGGCGTCCGAAGACGCCCGAAATACCGCATGGAGGATGAAGATGAAACATGCATTAACTCGTAAACACATGCTTCGATTAACATTAAGCAAATCCGATGCCAAGTTATTTATTGTTAAATAACATATTGTTAGTGAAATTTCATTATGACTGCTGCGCATCAAAACTGTGCACTCCGGATTTATTTCGCCCCAACTGTACGCACACTCACCAGCCCGCTGATCACAATAAGCCCCATACCCAGCCATGCCTGCAGCGGTAAAATTTCATGCCATAACAGCATGCCGAACAGGCTGGCAAAAATTACAGTGCTATAGGCCAGACTGCCCACTACCAAGGCATTGCCCAGACGATATGCGCGCGTCAAAGCAAGTTGCGCCAGCGTGGCGGTCATTCCCAGGCCGAGCAACAACAAGGCTGCGTGTGCATTGACCGCGTGCCAGCCATTCCAGGTCGCCCATGCGCCAGCACCCAGCGTGGACACCAGCGTAAAATAAAATACCGTACGCCAGTCCGGTTCACCCATACGGCTCAAAACACGCAAATTCAAATATGCTACGCCCGCCAGGAAACCCGACGCCAATCCCATCAGGCCAGCGCTCAATTGCGCACCTTCAAGACTTGGGCGCAACAGCAACACCACCCCGCAAAACCCCAGCGTCACGCCCGCCACCAGGGGCCAGTGCGGTTTTTCAGCCTGCCATAGGGTGAGCAATAACGCCAGAAACAGGGGTGATGTGTAGTTGAGCGTTACAGCCGTTGCCAACGGCAACACATCAATCGCGTGGAAAAACAAGAGTAGTGCGACAAAACCTGAAATACTGCGCACCAGGTGAGCTCGCAAATGTTGGGTGGAGAATGGCCGCGAGAGATGTGGATGACGGCGGCGGACCACCCAGTAAATCATTACCAGACCAAACAGGGACCGGTAAAACACCAGTTCGGCACTGGAAAACTGGCTCGAAGCAAGTTTGACCAGCACGCCCATGATGGCGAACAGCAAACCCGCCACCAGCATCCAGGTGGATTTCACTCGCTCAGATACGGTGTAATCTCGCGCCGGATAAATTCATGGAAATGCACCATGCCGTCCTCCATGGGCGATTGATATGGCCCCGCCTCGTCGCGCCCTAGCCGATAGAGCTCACGACGTCCCTGATGCATGCGCCGACAAATCTCATCGTCTTCAAGCGCAGTCTCGTTATAGGCAGCCTGTTCGGCCTCTACAAATTCACGCTCGAACAGCGCGATATCTTCCGGGTAATAAAACTCCACCACATTGCGGCAGGATTCGATACCGGTAGGCATGATGGTGCTGATAACCAGTACGTGCGGGTACCACTCCACCATGATATTCGGATAATAAGTCAGCCAGATCGCGCCCTGATGCGGTGCCTGGCCGGCATTGTATTGCAGCACCTGTTCCTGCCATTTTTGATACACAGGCGTGCCCGGCTTGCCCAGACCCCGCGCCACGCCGACGGTCTGTACGCTATACCAGTCGCCATACTCCCACTTGAGGTCAGCACAAGTGACAAAATTTCCCAACCCGGGGTGAAAAGGCTCGACGTGGTAATCCTCGAGATAAACTTCGATGAAAGTCTTCCAGTTAAAGTCGTAATCCTCGACCATCACGCGGTCGAGCATATAGCCGTCAAAATCCAGGTCTTGCAGTACGCCCAGCCTGGCCAAATCGCGCGCCACATCACGTTGGCCGTTGAACAGCAGGCCGTTCCAGTTTTGCAGGGGCGTCTTGCCCAAATTAAGACAGGGATTGCCATGGAAATGCGGCGCACCCAGCAGCCGGCCTTCCATATCATAAGTCCAGCGATGCAACGGACAAACGATGCTTTTGCGATGGCCGCGGCCTTCATACATCATGGCCTGGCGGTGACGGCAAATATTGGACAGCATCTCCACGCCGTGGACGTTATGCACCAGCATGGCCGCATTATGAGTGGTTTCCAGTACCTGATAATCGCCCGGATTCGGCACCATCAGGGCATGGCCGATGTATCCCGGGGCACGCGCGAACAGATACTTTTGCTCAAGTGCATAAACCTGGGCATCGAAATACCAGCTGATTGGCAGCTGGGGGGAGGTGTGAGTCAACGTAGTGCTGACGGCCAAATCGGACATATTTAAGATTCGGAATACCCTGGACCAGGCCCATGGACACGGATAATCAAGCTGAGTGACCGCCGCTCGATATCCCTGTAACGCAAATGAAAACAAAGCCGCGAATTATCGCCAATAATAGCTTTGAGCGCAATAATTCGGTAAGATTTCCGCCTTTGCCCCCTCTTCACTGTAATGACACGCAAGTCCTCAACCCAGCCACAGAGCTTTGAAGCCGCCATGGCGGAGTTAGAGCGCATCGTCGCCGACATGGAATCCGGCCAGTTGGCTTTGCAGCAATCACTTGCCGCCTATCAACGCGGCGCCGAACTGCTGCAATTCTGTCAGCAGGCGCTGGCCGACGCACAACAACAGGTGCAGGTACTCGAAAATGGCATGCTGAAACCTTTTACTTCGGCAGATGGCGCGAATGAGTCCTGATTTTCTGGCCTGGTCCGGCAATCTGCAGGCACGTATCGAAACGACCTTGTCGCGGCTGCTGCCTGATCCTCAGCACGCACCGCCAGCCCTGCATGCCGCCATGCATTATGCAACGCTGGGGGGCGGCAAGCGTGTGCGGCCGCTCCTCGCATTTGCGGCGGGTGAAGTAGTGGGTGCGGATCCGGCACGCGTAGAGATCGCGGCCAGTGCAGTGGAACTGATCCATGCCTATTCGCTGGTCCATGACGACTTGCCTTGCATGGACAATGATATGCTGCGTCGCGGCAAGCCCACCTGCCACGTTGAGTACGGGGAAGCTACCGCACTGCTGGCAGGTGACAGCCTGCAAAGCCTGGCGTTTGAACTGCTCACTACGCACACCTTATCGGATACACCTGAGCGTCAGCTGGAGATGGTGGAACTGCTTGCCAATGCGGCCGGATCGTGCGGCATGGCTGGCGGCCAGGCCATCGATCTGGCCAGTGTCGGGCAGACGCTTACCCTGCCCGAGCTGGAATTCATGCACATCCACAAAACCGGCGCACTGATTCGCGCGTCAGTGCTGCTGGGCACCTATTGCGGCAATGCGCTGGACGACGCCGCATTAGCCAAACTTGATCATTATGCCAAATGCGTCGGCCTAGCCTTCCAGGTTGTCGACGACATTCTCGACGCAGAGGCGCCCACCGCCACGCTGGGTAAAACCGCCGGCAAAGATGCCGAAAACAACAAGCCGACTTATGTGACCCTGATGGGCAGTGCGCGCGCCAAAACATTTGCTGCCGAACTGCACAAGGACGCGCTGGACTCGCTGGCAGGATTCGATTCGGCGCAACGCCTGCGCGAACTGGCCGACTTTATTGTGCAGAGACAATTTTGACTCCCGCTTATCCGCTGCTGGACAGCATTGCCACACCTGTCGATCTGCGTGAACTCAGCCGGGAACAGCTGGAACCGCTGGCCGCAGAATTGCGTGCCTTCATCCTGCACAGTGTGGCGCAAACCGGGGGGCATCTCGCTTCCAATATGGGGGCGGTGGAGCTCACGATCGCCCTGCATTACGTATTCAACACCCCGGATGACCGTCTGGTGTGGGACGTAGGTCACCAGAGTTATTCGCACAAAATCCTCACCGGGCGGCGCGAAGCCATGAGCGGACTACGTAAAAGTGGCGGCATTGCAGGTTTCCCGAAGCGCGACGAGAGTCCCTTCGACACTTTTGGCACCGGCCATTCCAGCACCTCGATTTCTGCGGCGCTGGGCATGGCGGTGGCCGCCAAACGCGCCGGGCTGGAGCGCCGTTCCGTCGCCATCATCGGCGACGGCGCGATGACCGCCGGCATGGCGTTCGAAGCGCTGAATAATGCGGGTGATATTGACGCCAATCTTTTGGTCATACTGAACGACAATGACATGTCGATCTCGCCCAATGTCGGCGCGCTCAACAATTATCTGGCCCGGCTCATGTCCGGGCGTTTTTACGCCGCTGCACGCCGTGCCGGAAAAAAAACCCTGGGTAAATTACCGCCCATGCTGGAACTGGCGCGTCGCACTGAAGAACATGTCAAAGGCATGGTCACCCCGGGCACCCTGTTTGAAGAATTCGGTTTCAACTACATCGGGCCCATCGACGGCCATGATCTGGATGTACTGGTGGAAACGCTGACCAATATCCGGCGCCTGGATGGCCCGCAATTTCTGCATATTGTTACCCGCAAGGGTAAAGGCTATACGCCGGCCGAGGATAACCCCTGCCTGTATCACGGCGTCAGCCGGTTTGAGTCCGACATTGGCATCGTTGAAAAAACCGCTTCCAAACCAACCTACACGCAAATATTCAGTGACTGGTTATGCGACATGGCGGCAGCCGAACCGCGCCTGATCGGCATTACCCCAGCCATGCGCGAGGGTTCGGGGCTGGTGCGCTTTTCCGAGAAATATCCTGACCGCTACTTCGATGTCGGCATAGCCGAGCAACACGCGCTGACTTTCGCTGCCGGCCTGGCCTGTGACGGTTATAAGCCGGTGGTCGCAATCTACTCGACTTTTTTGCAGCGCGCCTACGATCAACTCATCCATGACATCGCCCTGCAAAACCTGCCCGTGGTGCTGGCAATTGATCGTGCCGGGCTGGTAGGGGCAGATGGGCCGACCCATGCCGGCAGCTTCGATTTGAGCTATCTGCGCTGCGTCCCCAATCTGACTTTGATGGCGCCTTCAGATGAAAACGAATGCCGCCAGATGCTGTATACCGCAATGACGCTGGATGGCCCTGCCGCAGTCCGCTACCCGCGCGGTACCGGGCCAGGCGCTGTGATCGAAACCACTATGCATGCCTTGCCGGTCGGCAAAGGCATCTTGCGCCGTCAGGGACGGCGCGTTGCATTGCTGGCATTCGGCAGCATGGTCTCGCCGGCCTTGACCGCCGCCGCCCGGCTTGATGCCAGCGTCGTCGACATGCGTTTCATTAAACCGCTGGACGAAGAGTTGCTCCGGCAATTGGCACAAAACCATGAGCTGCTGATCACACTGGAAGAGAATGCAGTCATGGGCGGTGCCGGTAGTGCGGTGAGCGAATGCATGCGGCGTCTGGAATTGACAACGCGACTGGTGCAACTGGGCTTACCCGACACTTTCATTGAGCACGGCGATCACGCCGCCATGCTAAGTACATGCGGGCTGGATGCGGATGGCATTGAAGCTGCCATCAGCCGACATTTATCCGAGTAGTTTACTCAACTATTAGGCTGGTTTATACTTTGTCTAGATCAGATCATCAAGGAAATGACATCATGAACGACTGCTGCGAAGTCGCCGCCATGCCTGATGTGCAGAACTATGCGGATACCCGCCAGCTCGCCATCAATAAAGTCGGTATCAAATCCATCCGCCACCCGGTCAAGGTCGCCGATAAAAGCGGCGGCGTGCAGCATACCGTGGCCAGTTTCAATATGTATGTATACCTGCCGCACAATTTCAAAGGCACGCACATGTCGCGCTTTGTCGAGATACTGAACACGCGCGAGCGTGAAATCTCGGTGGAGAATTTCGAGTCCATGATGCGCCAGATGGTCGAACGCCTGGAAGCCGAATCCGGTTATATCGAAATGAGCTTTCCCTATTTCATCAACAAGGCTGCGCCGATATCCGGTGTACAAAGCCTGATGGACTACGAGGTGACCTTCATCGGCACCATCGAAAATGGCCGCTATACCCACACCACCAAAATCGTGGTGCCGGTTACCAGCCTGTGCCCCTGCTCGAAAAAAATCTCCGATTACGGCGCCCACAACCAGCGTTCGCATGTCACGGTCAGCGCGCGCACCAACGGCTTCCTGTGGATCGAAGATCTGGTACGCACCGTTGAGGATCAGGCTTCGTGCGAACTCTACGGCCTGCTCAAGCGCCCCGATGAAAAATACGTCACTGAACGTGCTTACGACAATCCGAAATTCGTCGAGGACATGGTGCGCGACGTCGCCTCCGCATTGGAAAAAGAGACCAAAATAGATGCTTATGTAGTGGAATCAGAAAATTTCGAGTCTATCCACAACCATTCGGCCTACGCCTTGATCGAAAATGATAAAACGCGACCAGTTTGAATTGGTATACCCCAGCTTGGTACTGCTATGACTTGAGGCTGCCTGGTCCAGGCTGATACAAAAATCAGGGTTTAGCGGATTGTGCCCGGATTGCCCAGTATTCGGCAATCCTGGCATCCGGCGTCACGCCATCGAGCCCCTTGGCGTAAATATGCGCGAGGCTTTTCATCGCCATGACATGACCATTGCCGGCAGCCTGTTTGAACCAGTACAGCGCCCTGGCATTATCCTGTGATTCGCCGTGGCCGCTTTCGTAGCGCGTCGCCAGCCGGTATTGGCTCTCCACATCGCCATCCTGCGCCAGTTTATGAATGTCCGCCGGACGCTGGTGAAACAACTCCGACACCTTGTAGCGGGCATTCTCCATAAACTGCAGAAACTCTGCTGCCGAACCAAAACCCTGCGAAGCAGACTTGGCCAGCATATTGCCCGACAACGCTTGCTCACGCGCATTCGAATCGCGCAGTTTGTACATTTTTCCCAATAGAAACTGCGCTTCGCTGTTACCTTCAATCGCCGCGCGTTGTAGCCAGTATTCGGCTTTTTCCGGGCTCTTCTCCACACCAGCACCGGCCAGATACATTTTACCCAGACTTACCTGGGCGCCGGTATTGCCACGCAACGCCGCCTTGGTGCGCCAATCCGCGCTGACCTTGAGATTTTCCGGTACGCCGCGGCCCTGCTCATAGAGGTCGCCCAGCATTTTCTGCGCCGCCACATTGCCCTGCACCGCCGCGCGCTCGAACCAGTACGCGGCCTGTTTTTCATCTTTTGCGCGCGCAGTATCACCATGCAGATATTCGAAAGCCAGCAAGAGTTGCGCACCATCATTACCGCGTTCAGCTGCATTGGACAGCATTACGGTTTCTTCTGAGGTCATCGCCTGACTCAATGACGGAACCAGCGCGGCCATTGCCAGAACAGTCAATACCGCGATTTGCTTATGCATTCTTTTCATGTTGTATGATTTAAAGGAATTTATTCATATGGGTAACTGCTAATTGTAGTGCGCGCCAGCGCTGGCGTACAGGCTCGTCACCTCAGCCCATTCGATGGGTGTGGTATTGATCCGTTGGAACGATGCATCAATAACGCTGGGTGAGCGTCATTAAAGTTCCTTCGCGTTTCATGTCAACCTGATTAAGGAAGGTCATTCCCAACAAAGCTACCGACATGCCGTCACCTTCCAGCACCATCCCCGGCACCATGTTGAGACTGATCCCGCCAATACGGACATTATTGAGCAACACCCGATACGCTACCGCCGTGCCGTTTGCAGTACTCACCAGACCGCGCTGGCCGTTACGGTAATTCACCCCCATGCGATCCGCATCCCGTGAACTGATGGCAACTGAACTCGCGCCGGTATCCACCATAAAATCGATACTATGTCCATTGATGGTACCGGTGGTAAAAAAATGCCCGCGGCCGTCCGCATTCAGGTTCACAACAGGCTTCGCGCTGCCGCCGCTGCCTGCATAAGATTGCCCCATGTTCAAAACGCGGCGTTTACCATCCACCTCGAAAGTCGCCGACTGCGCATCGGCTGAGAGCAGTTTCACTCCCTGCTCCGATTCCCCTGCAGCCAGCACACGCGGCTTGCCGCCATTGACGATCACCATGGCTCTGTCCTTGAACAGTCCGACCACATTGATCTGTGCTGCTGTCGCATTTGCACTCAACAAAACCGCCGCAATTGCCATACAATGCAAATTCAGTTTATTCATCTTCTTCATCGCCGCCCTGAATTGAAATATGAAAACCGTTGCTATTTTTCGCCACACCCCGTCAGAGGGCCCCGGCTATTTTGCCACCTTTCTGGATAAACACGATATTCCCTGGGAAATTATCAAGGTGGATGAAGGTCAGCCGATCCCCGACGACCCCGCCAGTCATGCCGGGCTGGTGTTTATGGGCGGTCCGATGAGCGTGAACGATCCACTTCCATGGATTCCGCCCATCCTGCAGCTTATCCGTTCCGCAGTGGCCGCAGACGTGCCCGTTCTGGGCCATTGCCTGGGCGGGCAATTGATCTCCAAGGCGCTGGGTGGCATGGTCGAACCCAATCCTGTCAAGGAAATTGGCTGGAGTGACGTCAGCGCAACCGACAATGACGCTGCCCGTGCCTGGCTGGATGGACTGACCCGGTTCGAGGGCTTCCACTGGCATGGCGAGACATTTTCCCTGCCTGAATCCGCCACCCATATCATGCGCAGCGCTCATTGTGAAAACCAGGCTTATGTCATCGGCAAACATCTGGCCATGCAATGCCATATCGAGATGACGCCGACCATGATCCGCTCCTGGTGCAATAGCTGGGCCGATGAAATCGCCACCAGCGACAGTCCCGCGGTCCAGACGCCGGAGATCATGCAGGCCAATATGGAGGATCAGATCCGTGCACTCAATCAGGTCGCTGACCGGCTTTATGCCCGCTGGATCAAAGGCCTGGTGCAATAGTGGAAGCACTGCCGATCAGTCTGGCGCAATTGCAGGGCATGATCGGCATGCGTCTGCGCTGGCGCGACCTGGATTATGAAATAGTGGAAGTGCTGGAAGACGGCCCGTCATTGGTTGCGCAAAGCTTTGCTGCCAGTACCGCCATCCAGAGTGACGTGCACGGACGTGCCCGGCGCGAGGTGCAACAGGTAGTGGTCATTCCCGTACTCAACTCCGACAAAACCCTGCTGCATCCTGAATTTCTGGAAATAGAACTGCTTTGACAAAGACTGCAAACAGGCACACGATTACACCATAAAAACAGCTTACACAGGTCGCACTTTATTTAATGGAGAATGAAAAATGGAAGCGGTGAATTACAGCCAGTTCAATTTCGGCAGTCGACTGCGTGAATATATGCATGAAGTATTCAATCACAGCGGTGTAACGCGCACCGAAGCCGAACTGACCGATGGTCAGAAAGTGTTCCTTAAGGCGCTCAAGCGCGAACTGTTGAAATACGTTGACACCAGCCGTACCGGTTACCCGCACAACCAGCTGGAGCAGATGGAATCATTCACCCGCACCATCGGCGATCTGCACAATTCCTATTTCGACAACGGCATGCACAAGGTAAGCGACTGCCTGTTCAACCGCTGGCGCATGTTATTCGAGGAAACAAAAAAACTGGCCGCTGCCGGCGGCGCCAGCCAGTCTTGCTGGATAGAAAAAATTGAAGTCGAGCAGTCCGACATGCCGATGTTTTTTGACGCTTAAAAAATATTAGCAAGAATTATCAAATTAAAAATGCCCGGTTTTTTGCCGGGCATTTTTAATTTGGCACAGCCAAGAATCGAAATTTCTTATTTTGGAATAAGAAACTTGGATTAGGGCGGCTCCGCCTTGGTGCTATCCTGTTCAGCACAAATAAATATCATCAACTGGATGAGGAAACCGGATGTCCAAACTCGTAAAGCCACACGGCGGTGGTGAACTAAAGCCGCTACTCCTTACTGGCGCTGCATGCGAAGCCGAACTCGCACGCGCGCAAAATCTTCCCAAAGTGCGCATGTCTTCGCGTGAAACCGGTGATCTGATCATGCTCGGCATTGGCGGTTTCACCCCGCTGGATGGCTTCATGACCCATGCCGACTGGCAAGGCGTTTGTGATGGCTACAAAATGGCTAACGGCCTGTTCTGGCCGATCCCGGTGACGCTTTCTACGGATACCATCTGCGCGCAGGGCATCAAGGAAGGCTCCGAAGTAGCGCTGGTGGATAATGCAACCGGCGAAATCATGGGCACCATGAAAATCACCGAAAAATACACCATCGACAAGGCACACGAGTGCATGATGGTGTACAAAACCGCCGATCTGGCTCACCCCGGCGTCAAAATGGTCATGGAGCAGGGTCCGGTCAATCTTGCCGGACCGGTTAAAGTACTCTCTACCGGTGGCTTCAAGGAAGAATACGGCGACCAGTTCATGACTCCCGCCGAAACCCGTGCCGCGTTTGAAAAAGCCGGCTGGTCCAAAGTAGCGGCGTTCCAGACCCGCAACCCGATGCACCGCTCACACGAATACCTGGCCAAGATCGCCATCGAAACCATGGACGGCGTGCTGATCCACTCATTGCTGGGAGCGCTGAAGCCGGGTGATATCCCCGCCGAAGTCCGCTCCGAGGCGATCAGCACCCTGGTCGAGAATTATTTCGCGCCCAACACCGTCATCCAGGCCGGCTACCCGCTGGACATGCGCTATGCCGGTCCGCGCGAGGCGCTGCTGCATGCGCTGTTCCGCCAGAATTACGGTTGCTCGCACCTGATCGTCGGCCGCGACCACGCCGGCGTGGGCGACTACTACGGCCCGTTCGATGCGCAGAAAATCTTCGACGAGATTCCTGCCGGCTCGCTTGAAACCACCAACATGAACATCGACTGGACCTTCTGGTGCAACAAATGCGGCGGCATGGCATCGCAACGCACCTGCCCGCATACCAAGGATGACCGCATCCTGCTGTCCGGCACCAAAGTACGTTCGATGCTGTCCGAAGGGCAGGACTTGCCAAAGGAATTCAGCCGCCCCGAAGTAGCGAAGGTATTGCAAAAATATTACGCCGGTTTGAGTGCGGAGCAGAACATCAAAATCGAATTGAAAGGCCACTCGGCTGCGTGATGTTTCGGCGTCGCAGTCAATGAATGCGACTTGCAATACAGGAATTTGAAGCTCTGAGCCTCCGGAAGCGGAAGAAGCTGGACAGCCCGGCATTCGCCCCGGCCAAGGCTGGTTCAGCGTCTCAAAGGGCCGCGACTTACGCGGTGTTTTTAACGTAATGGAGACTAAGACATGCCTACCTATGTTCGTACTGACAAGTGCGATGGCTGCAAGGGTCAGGACAAGACCGCTTGCATGTACATCTGCCCGCACGACCTGATGAAGCTGGACAAAGACGGTTCCGAAACCGGTCACGCCATGAAGGCGTTCAACCAGGAACCCGAGCAGTGCTGGGAATGTTATTCCTGCGTGAAAATCTGCCCTCAAAACGCGATTGAAGTGCGTCACTATGCCGATATCGTGCCGCTGGGCGGCTCGGTTCAGCCATTGCGCGGTTCCGATTCCATCATGTGGACCATCAAATTCCGCAATGGCACGCTCAAGCGCTTCAAGTTTCCGATTCGCACGACTCCGGAAGGCTCGATTGACTGCTACGGCGGCAAGGAAACAGCCAAGCTGGAAAACATCACCAAATCAGGATTCTTCACCGCTTCGGGTGGCTATCGCGCCGGTAATCCTGCCGAGTTGATCCGCAAGTAAGCCGAGAAGTTAACCCAACACATATTGCAGGAGGGAGCGGGCCTGTGCGCCACGCTGAACTGCAAGCTAGGAGATTAGATAATGGCTGGAGAATTTGGTAATCCCGAAGTGGTTCAAGAGGAAGTAGACATCCTCTTCATTGGCGGCGGCATGGCCTGCTGCGGTGCCGCTTACGAAGTCATGCGCTGGGCAGACGCCGCCAAGGCTGAAACCGGCATCGACCTGAAAATCAAACTGGTGGACAAAGCCGCCATGGATCGTTCCGGTGCCGTGGCACAGGGACTGTCCGCAATCAATACTTATATCGGCACCGAGCAGGACCCTGCCGATTACGCCCGTATGGTATCCAACGACCTGATGGGTATCACCCGCGACGACCTGTCCTATGACCTGGGCCGTCACGTCGATGAATCCGTGCACCTGTTCGAAGAATGGGGCCTGCCAATCTGGAAGACTGACGAAAACGGCGAACGCCATGACGGCTCCAAAGGCATGCCTGCATTGAAAGATGGCGGCAAGCCAGTGCGCTCCGGCAAATGGCAGATCATGATCAACGGCGAATCCTACAAGTGGATCGTTGCCGAAGCCGCCAAAAAAGCGCTCGGTATGGATCGTATTGAAGAGCGTATTTTCATCGTCAAGCTGGTCAACGACAAGAACGATCCTTCGCGCATTGCCGGTGCAGTCGGTTTCTCCACGCGCGATCACAAAGTTGTCGTCTACAAGGCCAAGGCCATCCTGTTGGCAGCTGGCGGTTGCGTTAACCTGTTCCGCCCGCGCTCGGTGGGCGAAGGTCAGGGCCGTGCCTGGTACCCGGTATGGAACGCCGGTTCGACCTACTCGATGGCTGCAGAAGCAGGCGCCGAGCTGACCATGATGGAAAACCGTTTTGTGCCCGCCCGTTTCAAGGACGGCTACGGCCCGGTGGGCGCATGGTTCCTGCTGTTCAAAGCCCAGGCCACCAACGCCATTGGCGAAGTGTACATGGTGAAAAACAAGGAGCTGCTGAACGACTACCCTCCCTACGGACAAGCAGCCGTGCCCGCTTCTTGCCTGCGTAACCACCTGATGCTGAAGGAAATGCGCGAAGGCCGCGGCCCGATTTACATGGATACGGTGACAGCGCTGGCCAAATTGCGCGAGACCCTGTCTCCGCGTGAAGTGAAGCACCTGGAAGCCGAAGCCTGGGAAGACTTCCTCGACATGTGCGTGGGCCAATGCGGCGTATGGGTCGGTGAAAACATCGAACCAGAGAAGAAAAACTCCGAACTGATGCCGACCGAGCCCTACCTGCTGGGTTCCCACTCCGGTTGCTGCGGTATCTGGGTATCCGGTCCCGAGGATCTCGGCGCCCCCACCTCGGAAGAACACGCCGAAGCCGACAAAATCCCGAGCTACCTGCCCAAAGGCTGGAACTGGGGTTATCGTTCCATGACCACGATCAAGGGTCTGTTCACCGCTGGCGACGGCGTGGGCGCGTCCGGCCACAAGTTCTCCTCCGGCTCGCATGCCGAAGGCCGCATGTGCGCCAAGGCGATGGTCAAATACTGCATCGACAACAAGGACTGGAAACCCGAGCTGGATACCTCGCCCGAGCAACTGGTGGCCGATATCTATCAGCCGGTGAAAACCTATCTGGAGCACAAGGATTACACCACAGCGATCGATATCAACCCGCACTACATCACGCCCAAGATGCTGCAGTTCCGTCTGCAAAAAATCATGGACGAGTACGTAGCCGGTGTTGCCACCTACTACCAGACCAACGCCCACATGCTGGCCGTGGCGGAAGAGAAACTGGAAATGCTGAAAGAAGACGCCATGAAGATGCGTGCAAAGGACCTGCACGAACTGCTGCGCGCCTGGGAAAACTACCACCGCATCCTGACGGCGGAAGCCCACATGAAGCACATCCAGTTCCGCGAAGAGTCCCGTTATCCGGGCTTCTACTACCGCATGGACAAAAACTTTGTGGACGAGGAAAACTGGCATTGCTTCGTCAACTCCGTGTACGACAAGAACTCCAAGAAATGGACGGTGTTCAAGCGTGCCCACGTGGATCTGGTGGACAAATCCAAGCTGTTCAAACCTGCCGCGCATTAATGCCGGTATCGCAGTAAAATTGAACCGGGCACCACGGTGCCCGGTTTTTTGTTTCCAAAGCAGTTGGAATACCGACTGCTTTGGAAACACGGGATACGCTTATTCCGATTCTCGATAAAACGAGAATGATTTTTCCGGATGTAGGAGCGGCTTAAGCCGCGATGCATTTTGGTTTCGCGGCTTAAGCCGCTCCTGCAATGTTACGCAACGAGGCCCATCATGCAACAACCCGACATCAACGATTTCCCCTTCCCGCAAAGCCCGGTTGTGCCACAACTGGTAGAAGGCGACAAAACCATCCAGTTCCAGTGCCGCAAAGGCATCAAGTGCTGGAATGCGTGCTGCAGCAATATCGACATCAGCCTGACACCCTACGACGTGCTGCGTCTGAAAAATCACCTCAACATGAGTTCCGGCGATTTCCTGGTCAAATATACCGTTCCCTATGAATTAGAGCCGGGCGGTATTGCCGGTATCAAATTAAAACCGGTCGAGGAAGGCACCGCCTGCCAGTTCATGCGTCCGGAAGGTTGCAGCGTCTACGAAGACCGTCCTACCTCGTGCCGCTACTACCCCGTCGCGCTGCTGTCCATGCGCCGCCAGGACGAAACCACCGACCGCACCTCCTACGCCATGGTGCAGGAAGCGCATTGTCTGGGCCACAACGAACCGCGCAGCATCACCGTCAACGACTATCGCAAGGAGCAAGGCGTCGAGATATACGACGAGCTCGGGCGCGGCTGGCGCCAGCTCATCCTGAAGAAAAAATCCGCCGGCCCCACCATCGGCAAACCCACGGACCGCAGCCTGCAACTATTCTTCATGGCCTGCTACGACCTGGACCGTTTCCGCCAGTTCGTCGAACACCCGTCGTTCCGCGAAGTTTACGACCTCAGCGACACGGAAATGAGCCAGATACTCGGTTCCGAGCCGGAGCTGATGCAATTCGGTTTCCGCCTGCTGCGCCAGGTCATGTTCAACGAGCCCAGCATCGCACTGAAAGCAGATGCCTACGACAAGCGCTTGTCACGCAAGACCGAGCGTGAAGCAATCATGGATGAAATCACCGCCAAAATTCCGGCCGAAGCGATCCAGCACGGCGACCCCAACGACAAATACGAAATCAAGGACTGAGCCCGCCGTGAACGCCCGTACCCTCAACCCGGAATCCAACTTCATCGAGCGCGAGCCGTATTACGAAGCGGTCGGCAGCGAAATCAGCATTTTCGAAGCCGCCTACGCCAACCGCCTGCCGGTATTGCTGAAAGGCCCCACCGGCTGCGGCAAGACGCGCTTCATGGAATACATGGCGTGGCGTCTGAAGCGCCCGCTGATTACCGTCTCCTGCCACGACGACCTCACCGCCTCCGACCTGGTCGGGCGCTATCTGGTCAAAGGCGGCGAGACGGTGTGGGTAGACGGCCCGCTGGCACGCGCAGTACGCGCCGGTGCGATTTGCTACCTGGATGAAATCGTCGAGGCGCGCAAGGACACCATGGTGGTGATCCACCCGCTGGCCGACGACCGCCGCGCGCTGCCGATGGAAAAGCTCGGCGTGATTGTCGAAGCCAACGCGGATTTCTGCCTGGCCATTTCCTACAACCCCGGTTACCAGAGCGTGCTCAAGGATTTGAAACAAAGTACCCGGCAGCGCTTTGTGGCACTGGAATTCGACTATCCCAACGCCCGCCTGGAAGCCAAAATCGTCGCTGCCGAGAGTGGCGTGGATGCCGCTTTGGCCGAGCGTCTGGTCAAATTAGCCCAGATGACGCGCAATCTCAAGGGCAGCGGTCTGGAAGAAGGCGCCAGCACGCGGCTGCTGATCCATGCCGGCAAGCTCATCGCCAAAGGCGTGCCGCCGGTCACTGCCTGCCAGTGCGCCATCGCGCAGGCGATTACCGATGATGCGGAAATGCTGGCCGCGGTACAGGAATTGTCCTCGTCATTGTTCTGACCGCCTGAATGGTTCAGCACCCGCCATTATCTGCCGAAGCGATAGAAGCTTTCCTCGAAGAAACCCTCGAGGCCGAATTTTCCTTCCTGCGTCTGGACGAACTGATCGCCGCCATTCATCCCCTGCCACGGCTACAGCAGGACTATCTGCTCGACTGGGTCAAGCGCATCAGCACCACCAATATCGAAATCGCCTACCAGTTCGCCGGACGCGCCGTGCCGCTGCTCGACCAGCTCGACCGGCGCGTGCTGGAAACCTGGGCGCTCACCGCCATGGACACCTACGACCGTACCGGCCTGCGCGATGCGCTGCTGGTCATCCGCAATGTCGAGCAGTTCGTGCATAGCAGCGAAACCCGTACTTCCGGGATCGTGTTCGAAGATATCAGCGGCATCCTGTTCACCTTTATACGCGGCTTGTCGGGCCGCAAACTGAAACTGGAGCAAGCCGATGCCCCTTTCACCGACAGCGAAACCCTGTATCTGCCCACCGTCGTCGCCTGGATGGAAACGGTGGAAGACAATTTCCGCCTGGCCAAGGCCATGGTCGCGTTCCAGTGGGCGCAAACGCGCTACGGCAGCTTTCGCGTCAACCTGCACGACGCGCTGGCCGATTATCCCGACCAGGCGCATGCGCTGAATTGCTTTTTTGCGTTGGAAACTCTGCGCCTTGACGCGTGCCTCGCACGCGAGCTGCCAGGGCTCTACCGCGACATGCTGGCGCTGCGTCAAACGCTGGGGCAAACTGCCCTGCCGCCCGAATGGAAGGGCTTCGCAGCACAACTGGCTGATCCGGCGGCTGCCGTCACCGACACCCTGCGCTGCCTGCAATCCGCCTATGCTCATGCGCCGCCCGAACCGATCTGCTATCAGGGCGAGCTGCGCCCGGACGCGGTGGCCAGCACGCTGGCGGCGCGGCTGGAACGCGAAAAAATGCTGCTGCGCGTCAAGCTGGCCGAACTCGTCGACGACCTGCGTCCGTCGCAACGCGATGAGGAAGAGGAAAAAGAAAACAAGCCGCCGGTGTTCAATATCAAGGAACCCGAAGAAGGCAACGTCCCCAACATCGACCAGTTCGAAATCACCCTCGACGACATGCCTGTCGCGCCGCCGGAAGACGTGCGCCAGCTGATCACCTCGATCAAGCTCGACCTCGGCGACATCCCGCCCGAATACCTCACCCCGGCGGGCGACGGCGAATACGACCCCAAGCTCTACCAGGACGAGGAGCGCGACCCGGATGCCGTCTGGCAGGGCACTTACCACGAGGAAGGCGCGCACCTCTATCCGGAGTGGGATTGCGGCCGCAAGCACTACCGCAAGAACTGGTGCGTGCTGCGCGAAAAGGACGTGCGCCCCGGCGAAGCAAGCTATGTGGCGGAAGTCCTCGCCCGCTATGGCGGTCTGGTCAAGCACCTGCGCAAAACCTTCGAGGCCATGCGCGACGAAAACCGCGTGGAGAAACGCCAGGTGCAAGGCGACGAAGTGGACATCGACGCGCTGGTCGAAGCCCTGGCCGACGCCCGCGACGGCAGCGAAATGAGCGACCGCCTGTTCACCCGCATGCACCGTTCCGAGCGCAATATCGCGGTGATGTTCATGGTGGACATGAGCGGCTCCACCAAAGGCTGGATCAACGATGCCGAGCGCGAAGCCTTGGTACTGCTGGCCGAGGCGCTGGAAGTGCTGGGCGACCGCTACGCGATTTACGGGTTTTCCGGCATCACCCGCAAACGCTGCGAAATCTTCCGCGTGAAAAGTTTCGACGAGCCCTACACGCCAGCAGTCAAGGCGCGCATCGCCGGCATCACCCCGCAGGAGTACACGCGCATGGGCGTCGCCATCCGCCACCTGTCCAAACTGCTGATCGAGGTCGAAGCCCGCACCAAGCTGCTGATTACCCTCTCCGACGGCAAGCCCGACGATTATTTCGACGTCTACCGCGGCCAGTACGGCATCGAAGACACGCGCCAGTCGCTGATCGAAGCGCGCCGCGCCGGCATTCACCCGTTCTGCATCACCATCGACCGCGAAGCCAAAGCCTATTTGCCGCACATGTACGGCGCCGCCAATTACATCGAAATCGACGACGTGAAAAAATTACCGCTCAAAGCCGCCGACATCTACCGCAAACTCACGACCTGAGGTTGACGGACCTGCCCAATACCGTATAATGGCGGGCTTGCCGGGTCGGTAGCTCAGCCGGTAGAGCAGCGGACTTTTAATCCGTTTGTCGCGGGTTCGACCCCCGCCCGACCCACCAAAACAGCAAAAAGGCCACGTGAAAACGTGGCCTTTTTGCTTTATGTCTGTAGCGTTGCCTCTGCGGATTGAGCCAAATCCCGCGACTGCCTTTTTTATCTCATCAAAACCCCTGAAACAGGAAATCCAGTGCCACCGTGATTTCAAACTGGCTGCCCGCCAGCGTTGCAATGGGTGTTTTCAGCAAGCGCATCGGCACCGCTGCGAGCTTGGGTATTTCCAGGATACATTCGATCCCTTCTATCTCGAACGTCGGCGCAAGATTGGCCGGCAGGCCGACACCAGGGAAACGATCGTGTCTGCGCAACGGCACGACAATCCGCGTCTGCAGCCCTTGCAGCAAGTCGCTTTGCACATCCAGCAGATACGGTGTTGCATCAGCGTGCGCGCCGGTATTGCGGTACACATCAAAACGCGCCATATGGGCTAAAACGCCCGCCACTGATCCAGCGGCAAACCTTCAGTATCGACTGTCTGATTATAAGCAGCGACAAAATCAGCATGATCATGCTGCCAGCGGCGCTCGCGCTCAGCGCGCACCAGCCCGCGCAAATATTGGTCGCACGCCTGCGAAATATTGATCTTCAGTGCCTTGGCTTCAGCCAACACATCTGCGGAAAGCGTGATGTTGGTCGCCTTTTTGAGGGAATGAATGGTGGGCAACATGGCATGGGATCCTTTCACATTGGATTATTATGCGCATAATATAACAACATTTATCCTGTTCAACCACCCATGGATTAGCATAGCGCGTCCACATCTTGCGTTTTGTAGGTCGCACAGGATGCGCTCCCGAATGATGCCGTCTCGTCTTTCCGATTTCCTCATTGACGCATTCGCACAGGTTCACCGGCTGCGTTAATCGGTCCGGCTGTTTTTATTCATCATCCGGCGCAATGCGTTACGCTTATTGACGCCCTACGTTTTACACGGGTTATTTCACCGACTCTTTCGGTTGCATGTAACGTTTTTTCGTATTACCATGCTACATGTAACAAACGAAAAGAGGAGATTTTGCTATGGTCACCCCTGTTGCTGCACGAGTACGAAAGCGGCGTGATGCACTGCGCATGGCCGGGCTTCGTCCCATTCAAATTTGGGTGCCGGATACCAGGCGGCCAGGCTTTGCGGCGGAGTGCCAGCGTCAGTCAAAACTGGCCTCTCAGGCTGATATGGCAGACGTGGAAATGATGGATTTCATCGATGAAGCGCTGAAAGATGTGGATGGCTGGACCGCATGAATCGAGGTGACTTCGTGACCATCGCCATGCAAGGCGATCTTGGAAAGCCAAGACCCGCCCTGGTGATTCAGTCCGACCCATTCAACGAGCACGCAACCGTGACAGTCTTGCTGGTGTCGAGTACGTTGGTTGATGCGCCGTTGTTTCGTGTAACCGTGCAACCAGATAAAATAAACAGCCTGCAGAAGCCGTCGCAAGTGATGGTGGATAAGGCGATGACCGTGAAGCGGGACAAGCTCGGTGAGGCGTTTGGTTCGGCCAGTGATGAGGTCATGCTTGAAGTTGGGCGTTGCCTGGCGGTATTTTTGGGCATCGCCAGATAATACATTCCATTTTATTCCCGTGAATATCGTGTCTGACCCCATTTTGTTCGTTTTATTCGCCGCCGATTGTTACGCAAAAATAGTATCTACCCGCAAGAAATCAGGCATCCCGATTAGCGTTGAGGATGCGCAAATCGCCGCGATCGCCCGCGTCAATTCATTATCTATCGCCACCCGTAATATCAAAGACTTTAGCAATATCGATGGCTTAGTCATTATTGACCCATGGGGCACACCAAATTAATTTGCTACCCCCGGCCAATAACAGCGCCTGCCGCAAAACGTCACTTTCCGCCTTGGAACATCACCGCGCCGGCCGCCAGCCATGACCATGCGCATGCCCGGAATAAAAACCGGCGCCCCGTGAAAAATGGTATATACCTAATAAGCAAGGCTATTTTTATATATTCAAGCACCTGCCGGCCACGCCAACTAAAACCGTGCAGCGCAAAACCAGGCTGGCACATCCGTTGCATCTACCCAGCCAAACACTGCGGTGTTTTGTTTTTCTTAACCAATAGGAGATATCCAAATGAAAAGCATACAAAAGGGTTTTACCCTGATTGAATTGATGATCGTCGTGGCGATTATCGGTATTTTGGCGGCGATTGCGATTCCGCAGTATCAAGATTATATAACTCGTTCCAAGTGGGCCGATAACCTTTCATCTGTCAGCCCCGTAAAATTAGCAGTTGCTGACTGTATGCAAAACGCTGCAGGTGTAAGTACAAACTGTGTAACTGCAGCTCAACTTGGTCTTGGAGCATTGCCTCAACCTAAATTTGGCACTGCCGCAATCGTAGTGACCGCCCCTACCGCCGCTTCTGTGCAAATAACGTTCACGGGCACTGCGGAGGTGGGTGGCTATGTATATGCTGGTGTAGGTGCACCCGACGCTAGCGGTACCAGAATTGAGTGGACTGCAGGCGGTACAGATACCATTCCAACAAAGATAGTGAAAGGAACTGGCCGTTAAGCATCCGCAAGCGTGCTTCGTATGATAAAAAGCCTCCTTCGGGAGGCTTTTTTTTGATGCAAGCAAGGACCACAGGGTCAGGCGTTGCCTTTTGTCTTTTGCCTTTTGCCTTTCGGAATAAATGGGGTCAGACACGATATCTTCCGCCCTCCTTCGGGGCCACAGGGTCAGGCCTTGCCTTTTGCCTTTTATTTCGCCTGGGTCAGGCCTGGGGGTCACAGTACAGGGTCAGGCCCAGTACAGGGTCAGGCCTTGCCTTTTGCCAAAAGGTGGCAGCGCATAAAGGAGTAGCGTCCCTTTTATTTCGCTGCCAACGCACGCCTGGCAATATAACCGGAACGCGATTCACCCGCCGCCTTCGCCGCTGCGTCGATGCGGCGCAACACCCGCGCGGGCAAGGTAATGTTGACCCGCTCGGCCTTGTCTGACAGCGCGGACAGATCAACTTCCACCACCGCCCACACCCAGCCCGCGTAATCCGGCTTGGCCTGATGCGCGGCGAAGCTTGCCGGCTCCGGCACCGCGCCACCATCGTCAATCACCACTTCCAGCCACAATTCAATCGCCTCGCGGGCATTGTCGATGGCCTCGTCCAGCGTATCGCCCGCCGAAAAGCAGCCGGGCAGATCGGGGACAGTCACCCCGAAGGCGTGAGCATCGTCACCGGGTTCAATTGCAATAGGATACTTCATGGCTTGCTCCTTTTCATTTCAGGCCGGCCTGTTTCATCAATTTGTGTACAAGCCCGACGCCCAGGTCTTTTTTAGGATGTGGCACGCTGATATGCCCGCCGCGTGCCGGATGCGTGTAGACATGGTGCGAACCCTTGACGCCGCGCAACACCCAGCCTGCTTGTTCCAACCTTTTGATGAGTTCCGCGCTGTTCATTGTGTGTATTATACACACTAAATTAAAATGTGGAAATCCTGAAGGCGGAAGGTCGGAAGAAAGGCGGCAGGGTCAGGCCTTGCCTTTTGCCAATCTCTTCTTTAGCATATCCCGTATGACCAGACCGTTACGTATCGAATTTCCCGGCGCGTTGTATCACGTCACATCGCGTGGCGACCGGCGCGAGCCGATTTTTGAGGATGATGCAGATCGCCAGACGTTTGTGGGTATCGTTGCGTTGGCACTCGATCGTTTTGATGCGTGCGCGCTCGCTTTTTGCCTGATGGGCAATCACTACCATCTGGTGCTGCATACACGTCAACCCAATTTGTCGGCATTGATGCGCCAGATCAACGGGGTCTATACCCAAGCTTACAATCGCCGCCATGCCAAGGTGGGCCATTTGTTTCAGGGACGTTTCAAGGCGATTCTGGTCGATCGCGATGCCTATTTGCTGGAGGTATGCCGGTATGTGGACCTGAACCCGGTGCGCGCGGCAATGGTTGCTGATCCGGCGCAATGGCCGTGGAGCAGCTATCGTGCGCATACCGGTCTGACGGCGGCGCCGTCCTGGCTGGACACGTCAGCAGTGCATGGCTATCTGCTGGGATACGACGCAGTGTCCGACGAGGACCGTGCACTGGCCGCCAGCCATTATGCGACTCTGGTGGCGCAGGGCAAGAATGTGCGCCTGTGGGACGATGCACTCAAGGGGCAGATATACCTTGGTGACGCGGCGTTCATGACGCGCATGCAGGCACTGTTGACGTCTGAACAGGCCGACGCGGTTGATGTGCCCAGCGTTCAACGCCGGGCTTATCACCGGAGTCTGACATATTTTTTCAACAACCATCCTCGCAATGAAGCTATTGCGCTGGCGCATGTTACCGGTGGATATACCATGAGTGCGATAGCGAAAGAAGCCGGGCTGTCGGTGTCCAGAATTAGCCGCATAGTGCAGACATGGGAAAGAGGGAAAGGGAAAGCAAAAGGCAAGACCTGACCCCTCCTGGTCTTCCTGGTCCGCGCTGGCCTACTCCACATCAATCGGCAGTTTTACATCCAGTACCGACGCCACCGGTTTGCCGTCCTGGATTGCCGGGAAGAAACGCCAGGTTTTGAGGGTGTTCAAGAAACCCTGGTTGATACGCGGATTGGAGCTTGGCTGGATCAGCTCGACTATCGCGCTGCCGTCGGGCTTGATGTGAAAGCGCGCCACCAGCACGATATGGATGGTTTCATCGCGCAGGTCTTCGGGCAGCTTCGGTTTGGGTTGGTACAGGGCTCGCGCGCCCATTTGCTGGGTGCCGGTCAGACTGCTGCCGGAACTGGACTCCGGCTTGGGCGGCGGTGGAACAGGGGCAGGCTCGACACGAGGGGGTGGCGACGAAAATGCAGGTGGCGCGGGTAAGGCCGCTTTCGCCACGGGCGGCGGTGTTTGCACCGGTTGCGGGGTGGGCCGAACAACGACAGGACGTGCCACTTTCTCCGCTTTAATAACTGGCTTTGGCTGGAGTTTGGGTGGTGTAGGAGGTGGCGGCAATTCGATGATGCGGGCATCAATCGGAGCAGGTGGGATGCTCGCCATCTTGTCTGGTGCGGCAAAAAACAAGCCGAACCCCCACAACATCAGCGCCCACAACATCAGCGCCCACAATATCAGCGCCAACGGCAGCGGCCACCACGGGTTCATCGGCCTGACAGGCGGGCCAATCACGGCAGCGCTATTCATGTGCCACAGCAATCAGGAAATGCTGCGCGCCGGCTGCACGCGCCTGCAGCATGGCCTGCACTACTATGCCTTGCGGGGCCTTGCTGTCGGCCGATACCACGATGTTTTGCTCGCTGCTGAGCATCAAGGGCTTCAAGGTGGCGGCAAGGGTGGACAGGCTGACCGGCGCGCGGTTGATAAAGAGCTTGCCGTCCGCAGTAACCGACAGCGTCACCGTGGTTTCGGTACTCATGTGCTCGGCCTTGCCTTGCGGCAGATTGACCTTGAGCGAATTGAGGTTCTGCATCGACAGCGACGCCAGCATGAACGTCGCCAGCAGAAAAAACATCACGTCGATCATCGGGATGATTTCAATACGCCCTTTGCGCTGCACCCGGGCTTTACGCAGCTTCATGACCGTTCTCCTGCTGGCCCGCGTTCCTGTTCGTCAAGCCGGATGTGGTCGATCAGGCGCGTGCCGAGGCGCTCCATTTCATCCATGGTTTGTGCCTGCAGGCGCGAGAAATAGTTGAAGCCGAACAGTGAAATCAGCGCGATGAGCAAGCCCACCGCCGTGGCGATCAGCGCTTGGGCGACGCCGCCGGTCACGCCGGTGGGGTTGACCAGGCCTGCCCCACCGATCAGCTGGAAAGCGTGCATCATGCCGCCGATGGTACCCATCAGCCCGAGCAGCGGCGCTGCGGTGACGATGGTTTCCAGCACCCACAGGCGACGCGACAGTGCGGTTTCGATCAGCTGTGCTTCGTCGGCTGCACGCGATTCGGTCCACCACGCCGGACGGCTGCGGTTGGCCAGCACCACGCTGAAAAAACGCCGAAAATAATTGCGCTGGTTGAGCGCAGTCAGTTTGTGTTCCAGCGTCTCCCAGGCGAATCCGTAGGTTTCCACCAGATCAAGCAGGTCGCGGGACAGCCGCGCGTAGCGCCAGTACAGCACGGCTTTTTCCAGCATGATGGCAATTGCCAGCACGGCCAGCAGTGACAGCGGAAAAATCATGACGCCACCGAGTTTGATGGCAATCCAGCTTTCGTGTAAATCTTGCATGGTATATCTCCAATATGGGACAACAAAGCCGCCCCGGTTTAATCCTGGAAAAGCAATTGGTCCACGAAAAGCACGAAAATCACGAAAACATTAAAGCAAGACGCTAAGCTACATATCCGTTACCTAACGGGGAAATGGCTTAATCCAATACGTTGTTTCTTTTCGTGTATTTCGTGAATAAATCACTGTTTTGCTTAATCAAAAAAACTTGTCGAGGCTGAAGTAGACTGCGCGGCGCGGGCCGTACTGCGGCGCGCCCACGCCGATACCGCTGCCGTCGCGGATCTGGTAGCTTTGGTCGAACAGGTTGAGGATGCTCACGCGGCCTTCGAGTTTGCCCAGTTGCGCCACGTTGAAGGTATGCGCGGCGGCGACGTTGACCTGGGCATACGCGGGCAGATGCCCGGTGTTGGCAAAGCCGTTGCGCAGGCCGCTGCCATAAATCGCGTCGGCGCTGTAAGTGGTGTCGCGCCAGCGATACGCAGTACCAAGCGAGGCGGTGATGCGCTGGTCGTGGTCCAGATGCACCCAGTTGTTGGCGATGTAGGCCAGCTCGGCCGCATCGAAATTGTACTGGGCCGAATTGATACCACGCCCCATCGCCGTGGAGTGGGCGAGGTTGAAATACGCGGAGAAATTATCCTTGCGGTAATTGGCAGTCAGCTCCGCGCCGTATATCCTGCCCTGGCTGTAATTGAACGGGGTATACAGCAGCGCCGAGCCGAACTGGCCTTCGTCCAGCATGTTTTTCACCGACTTGTAATAGCCATCCAGCCCCAGGGTGAAATAGGGCGTGAGCTGGTGACTGATCCCCATGTCGAAGTAGTCGGAAGATTCGGATTTGACCGCATCGTTCTGCGTGCCCGGCGGCGCATTGGTGGTGCCCTGGAAACTCGCCACGGCCTGACCACTGATCAGCTCGTTGGGCGGCGGCGTGAAGTAACGCGCATAACCCGCGTGCAAGGTGGTCTGCGGCGTCAGTTTATACACTGCGCCCAGACGCGGGCTTAACTGGCGATCGGTGACATAGGCTTTTACCTGATCGAAGCGCACCCCGTAATTAACGGTGAGCTTGTCCGTCGCCTTCCACTCATCCTGCGCGTAGACGCCGTACAGATTGGCGGTTTTGCTGTTGTTATCGGTAAATCCGAAGGGGGTGCTGCTGGTCTGATTGCCTGCGTTATCTGCCGGAAAGGTGAGCACGTCGTTATTGTTATCGAGGCGCTCCTGGCTGATGAATACACCGCTGCGCAGAGTGTGCCGGGGGTTCAGATGATAGCTGGCGTCGGCTTGCAGCCCATTGGCCTGGCTGGTGCGCAGCACGTGCGAGGCGACGCCGGTATAGAGGAGATCGCCCGTGGTATCCGGCTCGAACAATACCCTGGAATAGCGGCTGAACGCCGCGACCTGATAATCGAATTTGTCACCCAATGTGCCCTGCAGCGCAAGAATGCCGTAACGCGTGGTTTCGCGCTGGCGTTCGTCGAGATTGGCAGATGGATAACTGGTGACGCCGTTCAGCGTGTATTTCGGCGTCTGGCCGGGTACGTTGGGAATCTGGAACTTGTTGTCCGAGCTACCCAGAATCAGGCTCAGTTTTGCACTGTCACCGAGCATATAGGAGAAGTAACCGAAGCCTTTGTTCTGGTGCGTTGTGTCATGGATGGCATTACGCGATGCCGTGGGATTTTCGATACCGAGATCGTTTGAAGTGGTGGAGGCATTGAGGTAATAAGAAAAATCACCCTGATGCCCGCTCACTTCGCCCGACAGTTCGCGCGTGTCGTGGCTGCCCGCCATCATGCCGATGCGTCCGCCGTTGTCGAACGCGCCGCTTTTGGTATGGATATCCACCACGCCCGCAGTGCGGTCACCATATTGCGCAGGCAACGCCCCGGTGAGCAGATTGATGCTTTCGGCAAAGCGCGTATCCAGCGATTGGCCAAAGCCGCTGATTGCCTCCGGCACGATGATGTCGTTGATGCGGTACTGCACATTCCCGTGCTCGCCGCGGATATGTAACTGTCCAAACGAATCCTGCGCCACGCCGGGCGCCTGCAACAATACCTGGTTGAGCGGGGTACTGGCACCTTGCGGCAAGGCCGCCACATCCCCGGCGCTGATGCGGTAATTACTGCTGCCGGTGTCCGTGGCAATACCATTGCGCGGCCGTTCCCGCTTGCGGGCTGTCACTTTGACTTCCAGCGCCTGCGTGCTGGCCAGGGTAATGGTGCTGGCTTTGCCTGCATCGGCAGTCAATGTGACAATGTCGGTGCCGGTCTGGAAATCGGCTTTCTCGACCACCACCGCATAAACGCCGGGCGCCAGCCGGGTGAAACTGAAATGCCCTTGCGCATCGCTATGCGTCACGCCCAGTGTTTTACCGTCGGGCGATTGCAGCTTGACCGAGGCATCAACGACCGCCTGTCCAAGCGTGTTGTTGATCCGGCCTTCGATCTGTCCGGGTTGAATGGCGGCCGCGCGCGCCGGTGCAGCAACAGCAAATGCAAGCGCGAACGCCGCGCCCATGCGGGATAAACGAATATTCATACAGCAAACTCCAGTAAGCACAAAGCCACACGCGCACGCTGACAGGCGTGCGCGTCACAAGAACAGCAGTGGATTCAGGCGAATGGAGGTGCTTGGGAAGGGGGACGGACGTGACGACGCGGAACAAGATCAACAATGCGAACCGGATGCGCCGTAATCCAGTAAGCCAAAACAAGCGCCATCAGCGGCAGCGCGACGGCTATGGTGGGCGTGCCCCCGGAGAAATGAAGGGCCAGATTGCAGGCCGCGCAATTATCCTGCTGGGTGCTGAGATCATGGTGATGCTGCGTCAGGGCGATCAACTGCAGGCTGAGCAACGCAGCCAGGAAAAAATTCAGTACCCCACGCATATACGGTCTGATGGGTTTTAGCTTGCCATTGGATCGCATGGGCGAACTATAAAGGTGTGTCGGGTTCGGATCAAATGCAATTTTCCTGAGACGAATACTACTCAAGCAGACTGGACGAGCCCCGGCAAGTTCCGAAAAGGCATGCTGTCACGAGCCCATCCCCGGTAAACTGGGTACAGACGAATCTCACGACGCTCTGCGACAAACCAAATAAAGGATGAACATGCTAACCGTTAATATCGGCCCCTTTGCACTATCGAGCAGCGTGCTGCTATTGCTGGCGGCCGGACTGGCCGCGGCGGGCGCCGGCCATCTGGCCGGGCGCCGCCAGCACACAGGTATCGTCAACACCCTGTTCGACATGCTGTTCGCGGGGGTGATCATGGCGCGCATTGCCTTTGTCGCGGCCTGGTTCGATACGTACCGCAGCGCGCCCTGGTCAATGCTCGACATCCGCGACGGCGGATTCATGGTTTGGGCCGGCGTGGCAGCCGCATTGCTGGTCGCAATCTGGCGCGGCTGGCGTCAGCCGGTCCTGCGTAAGCCCTTGATGCTGGGCCTGATGGCAGGCGTGCTGGTGTGGGGTGTGCTGTTCGGCGCACTGCGCAACGCCGAACAGCCGGTACTGCCCAAGCAGATGTTGATGACGCTGGCCGGCGTACCAACCGATCTGGCCGCGCTGGCCCACGGCAAACCCATGGTCGTCAATCTGTGGGCAAGCTGGTGCCCGCCCTGCCGACGCGAAATGCCGGTGCTCGCCGCCGCGCAAAAACGTGAAACGGGCGTGAGCTTCGTGTTCGTCAATCAGGGCGAGGAGGCAGAGGCGGCGCAGCACTACCTCAGCACCGGTAAAATCGATCTTTCCAATGTGCTGCTCGACCCCACCGCAAGCATTGGTCACGAAGTCGGCTCCGGGGCATTGCCCACCACCTTGTTCTATAACGCCAAGGGGCAGTTGATCGATACCCACGTAGGCGGTCTGTCCGAAGCCTCGCTGGCGAATAAATTAAACCAGATGCGCCCGGCCGGTAAAAATTGAAGCGTCATGGCCAGAAGTTTCCTGATACCGATTGCGGCAGTGTGGAAGGCAATTTGGCGTAGCTGGGCCGCTTTATCGCCAGGTAAACGAAACACCCTGGCGTTAACGTTGTTGGTGCTCGCCTGGCTGGGGATCATCGGCGTGATGCGCCAGGCGGAAAAACCCGCGCCCTCTGCCATCCAGGTCACTCTGCTATCCGGCGAATCGACCAATCTGGCCGCACTGGCCGACGGCAAACCGATGGTCGTCAATCTGTGGGCAAGCTGGTGTCCGCCCTGCCGGCACGAAATGCCGATGCTCGCCGCCGCGCAAAAGCAGGAAGCATGGGCGAGCTTTGTGTTTGCCAACCAGGGTGAAAGCAAGGCAACCGCCCAGCGGTATCTATCCGCCAGCCCGTTTTATCTGGCAAATGTCATCCTTGATCACGATACCCAGCTCGGCCGCGTGGCTGGTTCGGCAATGTTACCCGTCACCCTGTTCTATGACGCCCATGGACGGCTGATCGATACTCACCTGGGGGAATTATCCGCGGCTGAGCTGGGGAAAAAATTAAACCCGTTGCGCACGCGCTGAATTTCACCAGCGCAGCGCACGGAATCGACTGCTTAGACTGAGAGAAACGCGCTGTCAGGTGTATTAGCCTGATCAACGCATATAGGCATAACCTGCCTGCTGCAGGCGCACGATCTCGGCATCCGCCATCGGCACCATGGTCACAAAACCATGGATGTCCGCAGGTTCAAACCCATGGCCTCTGGCGGCAATCCGGCACATGCGGAATTCAATCACGCCGTTTTGCGTAGCGCTTTGCGCGCGCTGCATCAGATCCTGATATTTGGCGTAATTCTTGATGGCGAAATAGGGAATCTCATTGCCGTGCAGCACGATCACGATCTTGCTGTCGAACGGGTCATCGCCATTCAGGCTGGCCAGCAATACCGCACGGCTGATGACCGAACGCACCGCCGCTTCGGAATTTGCCCGCACGTCGTAGACAACTTTCTGTTTGGCATAAGCCGGCTCCATCACACGGGCTTCGCCCCACGGCGCATCCGGGTTGGCGGCGATGGACAGCGCGGGAATGAATAATATTGCGGCCAGCCATGCAGTAAAAAATGTGCGCACAATCACCTCCTGATTTATATTTTCCGGATAACAGATGAAGCATGATAACCGGCTTCCCGTTCCGGCATGGGCGCGTCTATCCTGCTTTGCGCCGCCTGAAAATGGCTTGCAACCACACCTCCCACAGTAAATTGCCATGTTTCATTGTCATCCTCTCACGATTTAGCGGGTAAAATTGCACGGATTAACGCTCCGACTTCACCGAATATGTCCGAACCCATCGAAAAAACCGCCGCGACCAATTTCATCCGCAACATCATTGCCGACGACATCGCCAGCGACAAATGGGGCGGCCGCGTCGCCACGCGCTTTCCGCCGGAGCCGAACGGCTATCTGCATTACGGCCACGCCAAATCCATCTGCCTGAATTTCGGTCTGGCGCGCGATTACGGCGGCGTGTGCCACCTGCGCTTCGACGATACCAATCCGGAAAAAGAGGAGCAGGAGTATGTCGACTCCATCCTTGATGCAGTGCGCTGGCTGGGTTTCGACTGGGGCGAGCATCAATATTTCGCCTCGGATTATTTCGCCAAACTCTACACCTTTGCCGAATACCTGATCGAGCAGAGCCTGGCCTATGTGGACAGCCTGAGCGCCGAGGAAATGCGCGCGCTGCGCGGCAGCCACATCGAGCCGGGCGAGAACAGCCCCTACCGCGAGCGTAGCGTGGCAGAAAATCTCGACTTGTTCCGGCGCATGAAAGCAGGCGAATTCGCCGACGGCGCGCACGTGCTGCGCGCCAAAATCGACATGACTTCGCCCAATTTCAATTTACGCGATCCGGTAATTTACCGCATCCGTCACGCCGAGCATCACCGCACCGGCAACCAATGGTGCATCTATCCGCTGTACGACTACACCCATTGCGTATCCGACGCGCTGGAGCACATCACCCACTCCATCTGCACACTGGAATTCGAAGACCATCGCCCGCTGTACGACTGGGTGCTCGACCAGTTGCAGCCGCTGATCGGCTGGCACCCGCAACAGATCGAGTTCTCGCGCCTCAACCTCACCTACGTGGTGCTGTCCAAGCGCAAGCTGATCGATCTGGTGGAAGGCGGCCATGTCGATGGCTGGGACGACCCGCGCATGCCGACCCTGGTAGGCGCGCGCCGGCGCGGCTTTACCGCAGCGGGTTTCCGCCTGTTCACCGACCGTATCGGCGTGTCCAAGGCGGATTCGTGGATCGGCATGAGTGTGCTGGAAGACTGCATGCGCGAGGATTTGAATATCGCCGCCGAACGCCGCATCGCGGTGCTTAATCCGCTCAGGCTGGTAATCGATAATTACCCGGAAGGACAGAACGAAGACTGCTTCGCGCCCAACCACCCGCTCAAACCCGAGCTCGGCAAGCGCGCCGTGCCGCTGTCGCGCGAACTGTGGATCGAGCGCGAGGACTTCATGGAGACGCCGTCCAAGGGATATTTCCGCCTGTTCCCCGGCAACAAGGTCCGGCTGCGCTACGGCTATGTGGTGGAATGCAGCGGCTGCGACAAGGACGCCGACGGCCACATCACCGCAGTGCACTGTACCTATCTGCCCGATACCAAATCCGGCACGCCGGGTTCAGACAGCGTCAAGGTCAAGGGCAATATCCACTGGGTCTCCGCCGCCCACGCCTGCCAGGCCGAAGTGCGCCTGTACGACCGCCTGTTCGCCGCCGCCAATCCCGGCGCCGGGGATCGGGATTACCGGCTCGACCTCAATCCGGATTCCAAGACGGTGATCAGCGCCTGCCTGGAACCGTCACTCAGGAACGCGTCAGCCGAGGACAGCTTTCAGTTCGAGCGCCACGGTTATTTCGTAGCCGACCGCGTGGACAGCCAGCCGGGTAAACTGGTGTTCAACCGCACGGTGACGCTGAAGGATTCCTGGGGGAAGCAGGGGTAGACGGGTGCTGAACCCAACTTGTGCCTCAGTGCTGCTGGCAACGGGAAGGTTATCCTGTTAGCTACCGCAGTGATAGTACCGAACACCTAGGTGTGGGTTTAGAATTGCTACGAATCCAGTTTTGACAATCCGCATAGTCACGCAAGACCGAGCGAAGTTTAGGAGAGTAAATCTGAAGTTTGTTGTAGCTAATTGGTACTATAAAAAATTCAACGCGCCATTATTTTTGGCTAAAAGCTGTAATGCTTCCACCAACACATCGACTTGGGTTGAAGGGTTGTCCTGCCCACCTTTTGTTACATTTTTTCGCACTTGTTTTGCTCCCTTAATGGCAATAGAAGTTTTGTCCTTCAACTGTCCATAGATACCATGCTGACCCTTGCCATATTTATTGAGATTCGGCTTAGCCCGCAATATAGTAATCAAGCTATCACATACCGATTTTTTCCCAGCGGCGTGAAACGGCTGATCAGTAAACTCAAAATGAAGCAGTAACCAATATTCAAAGCAGGGGACTGACGTGATGGCTTCAAACGGTTTCGGAGTGTCAGCCTCCTTTAGCCCACTGATTTTCTGGACAGCCTCACCAAATGTGGAGTGCGTGTCTTTATCGAAGACGCAAAACACCCTGTCGAAACTATCGCCACCAATTGCATCTTCTTCATAAAGCTTGATTGCATGCGCAACGACACGATCAGGTGAAGTACCAGCGTTAGGTGCGATCTTGACGGCCTGTGGCCGAATTCGTAGATCATCAATCATCTCTTTCAAGTAATACGATTCGGTCTTTGTACCCTCGCAAACGATTAAGAAGCGCTGGCTCCGGGCACGATCTTTCTTTTGCCTTTCCAGTTCGTTGTTTTTACGTGCCTTACGCCTGTGGAACAAATCATCCGAGCCCATAAAAATCCAGATCACGCAGGAATGGAATGCCGCCATAGCGACCGTTTAAATAACCTCGCTCCACAGCCTCGTTCTCGCGAGGGCTGAAGTCTGATAGCGGGTACAAGCGTGTGGCATTGCGGGCGTTTTTTTCCATGAACCAAACTTGATCGCGGCGCAACAACTTTTGGCTGAGCAACGTCGTGTCATGAGTCGTAAAAATCAACTGAGCTTTCGTACCTGCATGATGTAGATGATTGACTAGGTGATGTACCAACAATGGATGCAGGCTTGTGTCCAGTTCGTCCACCACCAGAACCCGATCATTTTTAGTTACGTCCAGCCAAGGTCCTGCGAACGCAAATAGCGCACGAGTTCCATCAGATTCTTCATCCTCATTAAACTCGATTGCCTCCTTCGTTTCCACGTCGTGGTGAACAAATCTCACAGACATCAATTTCTTGCCACTCAATTTCCGTGAGACTTCTTCTTTAAATTGTGCGGAAAGCTCCTTAGGTAAGGAATCTAGCGAAAAAGCTTCGCTTTTCAATCGAATATCGGCAATCGACAAGTCAGCAGAGTTCATGAATTCAATGATTCGACTCTTGTCAGCATCGTCCTTGCACCGGGTCATGGTGTAACCGTTTCCCAGGTCGTGGGCAGAGTCAATCACTTTCAGGCGTTGTTTGAACCACTCAAAGGCTGGTTTGAGCTGCTCGTTGTTGAGTTGAATTGCCGTTGAAAAAAATAATGCATTGGCACGCGTTTGCGCCTTCCAATCTTGACGCTTGCGATCTCCCTCAAACGACTTGCTGAACTTGTAGATATCCTTCTCGGCTTCTTGGTCAAAAACCCGGTGAAACCATTTCTGGGCTCGCCCATTTGGATATGCGAACAACCACTCTTCAGTAAACCGCTGTCGGTTGCATCTGAAACCGTACTCGTAGCGAATCCCTTGCTCTACAAACATCGCCTCAAACTCGCTGTCTGCAGCGCGCGAGCCTGCTGTCAACCTGAAAGGGACAGTGTCGATCTCATCACCGGCTTGACTTTCTTTTTGAGAATTGAGTACTTGATCCTTCATGAATTTCAGCGCTTGTATCAGCGTACTTTTTCCTGATGCATTAGGTCCATACAACACAGTCGAACGCAGTAACCCCGGAGCTTTTTTATCTAAGCCCGCATCAAAAGTGTTCAGTGCCTCAAGTTCCTTGAAGTAGGAAGAGGCAGCCATGCTAAGCGTCTGGCGCTCAAGAATGGAACGGTAATTAGTAACGGAAAATTCGATTAGCATTTCGTAATGCTACATTCTTATATACATTTTTGCACATTAAATGCAAAAAAACATTCCCATTTAAACAAAAATAGCCTACCTCCCAAACTACAGGACAGAACAAAACAGGTACTGGAAAAGTGTGTAGGTATTATGATCATAAAGACGGAGAGGTCGCGTCATTGATCATGATTTTGATTTTCCGCTAAGCCAGCCTCACAACATTTGCAAGCCACGTTAGGCCGGGATTGCCCGGCGGCAAGTTCTTTCTTTGCTCGTGCAAAGAAATGAACCAAAGAAAACACGCCCCACCTTGCAGGCCTTCGGCTTCCCCCTGGCATCAGGCCAAGGGCTGCGCAGAGGGGAGGATACCGCCCGAAATTCGTTATTATGTGCAAATTAAACAAATAACACATAAAATGTGCTAAATTAACAATCATTCTTGCACTGAATCAGGAGCACCCCATGAACCTGGCACTCGCACCCAATACTGATCAATCCAGTGTGCTGTCCGAAGCCCTGGCCAATGCCGGCAAGCACTTGGGGATGAGCCAGGCTGACTTGGGCAAGATCATTGGCAAGAACCGCACCGCCATCAGCCGGGGGGGTATCGACCCGGGCAGCAAGGCGGGCGAGCTGGCATTGCTGTTCATCCGCTGTTACCGCGCGCTGTATGTGCTGGTCGGCGGCAATCCCGAGCAGATGCGGCACTGGATGCAGACCGAAAACCTGCATACCGGCGGGATTCCGGGCGAGCAGGTCAAAACCGTGCAAGGGCTTACCACCGTGCTGGAATATCTGGATGCCATGCGGGGCAAGCTGTAAGTGATCGACTGGGAGGCGTGTCTGGCGCAAACCAAACCGCTGCGGCTTTCCGGTCAGTTACTGCGTCTGGTGGAAAGCCAGGAGCAGGTGGCAACCAATCGGCTGGTCAGTTCGCTCGACCGCCAGGCGGTGCTGGAAGACCTGCTGGAGGCAACCAAACCGCACAGGCGTTTGGGAACCGAACGCCTTCACTACCTGCTGGCGACGCCGTTCCGGTATCCGCCACTGAAGCATGGCTCGCGTTTCGGCACACGCAGCGCGCCCAGCCTGTTTTACGGCGCGTTGAAAACCGGCACGGTGCTGGCAGAAGCCGCCTATTACCGGTTCCTGTTCTGGCACGGCATGGCCACGCCGCCAGCGGGCAAGCTCGATACCCAACATACCTTGTTTGGCGCGGCATACCGGACGGACAAGGGGCTGCAGCTCCAGGCACCGCCGTTTGCCGCGCATCGGGATGTGTTGAGCAGCCCGTCGGACTATGGCGCAAGCCAGGCGCTCGGTGCCAGTATGCGCGCGGCGGGGATTGAGGCATTCGAGTATGTTTCGGCACGCGACCCGGATGGCGGCATCAATGTCGCTCTGTATACACCGCAGGCCCTGCACGGGAGTAAACCCGTGTTCCAGGAAGCCTGGCTATGCGAACTGACCGGCGAGCGCGTCAGTTTTCATGCCGCTCACAACCGCGCCCTGCATACATTTCCCATCGACCTGTTCCTGATCGCGGGCAAGTTGCCACAGGCAGCGAATTAAGATTTAGCTAATTTCATTCGCTGCGTGCCAGCCGCCACCAAGCCAGCAATCCTATTCCCACCAGCACCAGCGCGCCGAATCCGGTCGCCGCTGTAACCACTGAAATACCGGATTTGATCAGCAGCACGTACACGCCGATCATCAGCAACATGGTCAGGTTCTCGAAAAAATTCTGTACCGCAATGGCATGACCGGCGCCGACCGTTTCGTGGCCGCGTTCCTGTAGCAGCGCATTCAGCGGCACCACGTAAAACCCGCCACAGGCACCGATCAGGACAAGCATGGCTATGGTGGTTGGCATGCTGGTGACATGTGCAAATACCATGATCAGCAGACCGATGGCGATACCGGCGGGCAGCGCGCGATTGACGTTGTGTAGCGTGACGAAGCGTGCGGCCGCGGCAGCGCCAAGCGCGATGCCAATGGCGACGACACCGCTCAGGGTGGCGGGCAGCGTGTTGTCGGTGATGAGCAAGGCAACCGGCACCCATGCCACCAGCAAAAATCGCAAGGTGCTGCCCGCGCCCCAGAACACACTGGTGCCAAGCAGCGAAAAACGCGCATCGCGGTTACGCATCAGCGTACGCAAGGCGCGGGCAAAATCCTTGACCAGGACGGTAGGTGAGAACTGCGTCTGCGCATGGGCGACAGGCAGGCGCGGAATGAGCAGGTTGGACAATGCCGCCAGCAGGTAGACGCCCACTACGCTGGCCAGCGCACCCTGCACCGACCAGTCAGCCAGCATGCCGCCCAGCACGGCGCCGAGCAGAATGGCGACAATGGTCGACCCCTCGATCAGGCTGTTGGCCTTGACCAGTTTGTCGGCGCTGACCAGTTCGCGCAGGATGCCGTATTTGGCCGGTGAATAAGCCGCAGCACCAATGCCGACCAGGCTATACGCCAGCAACGGGTGCGTGCCGGACAGCATGAGGGCAGCGCCGATCAGCTTCATTGCATTGGCCAGCAGCATCGCGCGACCCTTGGGAATGTGATCGGCAAACGGCCCGACAAACGGGGCCAGCAGGATGAAGGCCAGCACGAAGGCTTCCTGCAGTAGCGGGGTTTGCCAGGCTGCCGCGTGTTGCGATTTGAGCAGCGCAATGGCGGCAAACAGCAGCGCGTTATCTGCCAGCGCGGAAAGAAACTGCGCGACCAGCACTGCCACCATGCCACGCGAGAACAGGCTACCACCCTTGAAGTTCGGAATGGTCATGCGGACTTCCTTTCAAAAAAACGACGTGTCTCGAATACGCTGGCCGGGAATTGATGCTGCCCCGAATGCAGCAAACGTTTCAACGCAAAATCGAACAGCAGCGCATTGTGCACCCGGATTTCCTGCAACCACGGCACTGCGGCAGTATCCAGCAAGCCCCTGTTCGCCATGTCGGTCGCCGAGAACAACGGCATGACGCCGGGCAAGGGATAATCGGAACCATTGAGCAGGCGCGGATGCCAGTCGTCGCGCTGCAATACAGCCTTGAGCGCCCACGCCCGATTGAGTTGGGTTAGCGCAGAAATGTCGGCATGCAGTTTATCGGCATAGCGCGGCTCGTCCATCATGCGGGCGAACAGTTCATAACTGCGTACGCGCGGACCATTCGGGCCCTGATCGATATCCTGGTCGTCGCCATCCGAAGCGCAGTGGGCGACGACTACCCGCACGCCGTGATCCATTGCCCGGCGCAGGCGTAATGGATTACCGAAATCCTGATTGCCGCCCTGCACGGCCAACTCGCGTCCGGCATGGCTGATGATGGGGATACCTGTCACTGCCAATGCGGCGTAAAAGCGGTCACAGCGTGGCGAGAGCGGGTCAATACCCATGGCCGACGGCAGCCATTTGATGGCGCGCGCGCCATCTCGCACGGCCAATTGCAGCGCCTCGACGCAATCAACGCGGTAAGGATGGATGGATGCCGCCCACTCAAAAGCCGCAGGATGGGCATGCGCAACCTGTGCCACGTACTGGTTTGAAATGTAAAAAATGGAACGCTTCTTGTCGATGTGACCAGCTTCGTCATGAAAAAAATCAAACGCAAACAGCAGTGCTTTGAAACCCGCTGGCATGGCTTCAATCTGTTGCAGCATTCTGTCCACATAACTTGCATCAAGCTTGCCGGGGGTTTCATCCACGCAGGCCGCATTCATATAGAACGATTTCTGCAATCGCAGTAAAGGATGCTCCAGGCTGTTCATGTCCGGGCTGAACCATGCGCCATCGCCAGAATCCCCGCCGCCTACCAGATGTACGTGGCTATCCCACACTTGTGCCGGATCCAGCCCTGCCCATACCGAGCGCATCAGCGGATGGTGCGCGACAGCTTCCGGCAGGCCAGCGAGACATGGGTTGGTGAATCCCTGTTCCGGCCAGTATTTCCATCCGCCCACGCCCATTGCACCCAACCCTAACGCGCCCAAAGCACCCATAAATTCACGGCGCTTCATTACGCAGCTTCCGCCATCTGTTTCAGCGTGACGTAATCGATCTTGCCCGTACCCAACAGCGGCAATCCAGCCACCTGCATGATCTTGCGGGCTACGGCCAGTTCCGGGCTGCCCAGTTGCCGCGCGGCGCTGAGCAAAGCTTCGCGGCCAAGTACTGCATCCGTGGTAAACAGCAGGATATTTTCGCCGCGCTGCGCATCGACTTGCGTGGTGGCCGCGTGTTGACAGCCGGGCGACGCAAGGTTGGCAATCTGTTCCACCACCTCCAGCGACACCATTTCCCCGGCAATCTTGGCGAAGCGTTTGACCCGGCCCAGGATGCGCACGAAGCCGTCGGCATCAATCTCCACCACATCACCAGTGCTGTACCAGCCGTCCGTCGGCGGCTTCAGCACACCGGGATTATCGAACAGGTAATAACCCTGCATCACATTGGGGCCGCGCACGCTGAGCAAGCCGCCCTGGGTGATGCCGGGTACGCTTTCCAGCTTTGACTCCAGACCCGGCAGTAATGGGCCAACAGTGCCCGAGCGGCAAGCCATGGGCGTATTCACCGCCAGCACCGGCGCGCATTCGGTCGCGCCGTAACCTTCCAGAATGCGGATGCCGAATTTTTCCATCCAGGTCTTGCGCACCTCCTCGTTGAGTTTTTCCGCCCCGGCCACAACGTAGCGCAGCTTGTAAAAATCGTAGGGGTGAGCGAAACGAGCATAGTTACCGAGAAAGGTGCTGGTGCCGAACAACACGGTGCAGTTACGGTCGTAGATAATCTCGGGAATGATGCGATAGTGCAGCGGCGACGGGTAAAGAAACATTTTCGACCCCGTTACCAGCGGCATGATGCCGCCACAGGTGAAACCAAAGGCGTGAAACAGTGGCAGCGTGACCATGAATTTATCCGACGGTGAGAAATCCACCACCGCACGAATCTGCGCAATATTGGCCAGGATGCCGCGATGCGTGTGTACCACACCCTTGGGTTTGCCTTCCGACCCGGAAGTAAACAGCACCACCGCAGGATCATCCGCCTTGCCTTGCGGCACCGCCAACGCAGGCAGCCAGCGGGCAAAACCCATCAGCCATATCCTGTCCCACAGACTGAATTGCGCGCGCAGGTCTTCCAGATAAACGATATCGAGATTTTCCAGACCCGCCAGGGCGGGTGCCAGTTTGGCGGTCTCGATAAACCGGCGCGAGGTAATGAGGGTGCGTACCCCAGCGGCAATACAGGCATTCTGCATGCCGGCGGTTCCGGCCGTGTAGTTCAGCATGGCGGGAATACGCTGCATGGCGCTCATGCCAAAAATCAGGCAAATGGTATTGGTGACATTAGGCAGCAGCACACCGACATTCTCACCCTGAGCGCTGACCTTGCCGACCAGACGCCCCAGCGCCAGACTCTTTTTCAGCAGCTGGCCGTAGGTCTCTTCCCTCTGCTGCATATCTTCCAGCAGGCGCGTGCCACGGCCATGAATCCTGATTGCGTCCAGAAAGGCGCTGAACAGGGTTTGCACGGGGTGCGAGGCGAACAGCATTTCCTGCATAGTGCGGCGCATCGCCTCGCCTGCCATGCGGCGACGCAATTTGGCGCTGGGCGCATCCGGCATGGGGATGGCAGTTGCGGGCAAAATGGATAGGGTAATCCTGGGAAAAATACTGCGCGGGTGGTTGCCCGACAGGCGGCTGAAGTAGGAGCGTGCCGCGCCGTCCAGCCGTACCGGAAGGATGGTTGCACCGGTCTTGGCGGCGACAAATCCGGGCCCGTCATAGACCTTCATCAGACTGCCGGTCATGGTGATACGGCCTTCCGGGAAAATCACCACAGGTTCACCTGCCTCCAGTAGCCGGATGACTTTCTTCATCGCCAGCGGGCTGGTGGGATCCACCGCCAGATGCGGCACACGCGATAACAGCAAGCGAAAAACCGGATTGCTCAGCACGGTGGTGTGCACCACGAACGTTGCGCGCACCGGCAGGAAAAGCCCCAACAACAGACCATCCAGAAACGATTCATGGTTGGCGATGACCAGCAGCTTTCCGGTTTCCGGCAGATTGATGCCGCCGCGAATTTCCACCCGAAACAGTATCCTGCACAACAGGCGCAATAGCATTTTCAAGATTTTCTCCCCTTCTGTAGCTGTTCAACTATTTTTTTTGACGTAATCCAGTACACGCTGCAAGGTGGCTGCAATATTTTTTTTGTCGACCCAGAAATACACTTCCTTGCCCAGCTTTTCGCTTTGCAGCGCGCCGGCCTGGCGCAGTATTTTGAGATGATGCGACACTGCCGTGCGGCTCAAGGTGGATGCAGCCACGATTTGCGTCACGTTGAGCCGCTCGCTTGGCTGAAACGTGAGCAGGATGCGTTGCCGCTGTTCGTCGCCGAGCGCGACAAACATGCCGGAAACATCTTTCCACTCGTCTGGTAATGCCTGGATGAGATCGGTATACATAACTATATGTTTACGTATGTAGTTATATATGTCAACAATTATTTCACTTCGAGTTACTCATCCGCCGTGGAATCCCTTTACTTTGAATCCACCAACAAAAACGGCCATCCTGCGCGATGGTCGTTTTTGTTTGATATTGCGGCTATTTACAATGATTCAGCATGCTCGGCCAGATACCTGGCCACACCCTCGGATGAGGCCCCCATGCCGGCCTTGCCTTTTTGCCAGCCTGCCGGGCACACTTCGCCGTGCTCTTCAGTGAATTGCAGCGCGTCGATCATCCGCAGCATTTCATCCACATCGCGCCCCAGCGGCAGGTCGTTCACCACCTGGTGGCGTACGATACCGGCGCGGTCAATCAGGAACGATCCGCGCAGCGCGACGCCGCCGTCCAGCTCAACATCGTAAGCGCGGCAAATGTCATGCTTGATATCGGCCAGCAGCGGATAGTTCACCTGACCGATACCGCCCTTGTTGACCGGGGTATTCTTCCATGCCAGATGTGTGTATTCGGAATCGATCGAGGCGCCAATGACCTGTACGCCGCGCTGGTTGAATTCTTCCAGGCGATTATCGAAAGCGATCAATTCGGATGGGCAGACAAAAGTGAAATCAAGCGGATAAAAAAACAGCACAACATATTTATCCTTGGTAAATTCTGAAAACGTGATGTTCTTGATTTCATTGTTGCCCAATACGGCGGTTGCAGTGAAATCGGGCGCGGCTTTGCCGACGAGTACAGCCATGAAAAACTCCTGTGTGATAAAAAATGCGACCTCTGATTGAGGTTATTTCAATCTAGCCAGCGTTGGCACAACTGTCAATTTTACTTAAGATTTAAACGCGCCAAACCGGGTAAACTGTGTCCATCATAAAAAACCTGATGCCCCGCTATGGATGATGCCCGCACGATGCGTCCCTCTGCCTGTGAAATAGCTGCATGGCTGGCAGCAGCGGCAACCTTGCTGTTTGTACTGGTATTCCACTTGCTGCCTGCGCTGCTCGCCGGACTGCTGGTATTCGAGCTGGTGCATCTGATCTCGCCGTGGATCGCTCGTCGCCTGCCGGGGCAGCGCGCCAAGATTATTGCGGTCGCCCTGCTGTCATTTACCGTGGTGAGTTTATTGATCCTTGCCTGCGTAGGACTCATTGCCTTTTTCCGTTCCGATGCAGGCAGCCTGCCCATGCTGTTCTCCAAAATGGCGCAAATCATTGAGGACTCGCGCAAAATCCTGCCCGGCTGGGTACTGGAACGGCTGCCTGCGGACGCCGAATCATTCAAGCTGGCCGCAGCAGAATGGCTACGCACCCATGCTGCCACCTTGCAACTGGCGGGAAAAGAAGCCGGCCGGTTAATCGCACATATCATCGTGGGAATGATCATCGGCGGCCTGGTAGCGCTACGCGAAGTCGTGTCCGAGGAAGATTACAAACCGTTTGCGCGCGCATTATCGGAACGGATATGCAGACTGGGTCTGGCATTCCGCCGTATCGTATTCGCGCAGGTACGCATTGCCGGACTGAACGCCATGTTTACCGCGATCTATCTGGCCGTGATTTTGCCGTTGGCGGGCATTCACCTGCCGCTGACCAAAACCATGATTGCGGTCACTTTCATTGCCGGACTGCTGCCGGTGATCGGCAACCTGATTTCCAACACCATCATCGTCATCATCAGCCTGAGCCAGTCCCTGGCGGTTGCCATTGGCTCGCTGGTTTTTCTGATTCTCATCCACAAGCTGGAGTATTTCCTCAACGCACGCATTGTCGGCAGCCAGATCCGTGCCCGCGCCTGGGAGCTGCTGGCTGCCATGCTGCTGATGGAGTCGGCATTCGGCCTGCCCGGTCTGGTGGCGGGACCGATTTATTATGCTTACCTGAAAAACGAATTATCCGTGCGCGGGCTGGTTTAGCCGATTCCCGCATGACACAGCACGTTGATCTGGTCACGGAGAAACGCTTAAGCCGCTTGTAAGACGGGTTTGATATAATCCCTCCCGCTCCCAAACAAATCATTCAGCCTCCTTTGAACTCTGTCCCTACTCCCCTGTCACGCGCCTGGCTCTTGTTGATGCTGATTGTTGCAGCGTTTACCTGGTTCGCCCCCCTCAATTACAACGCGCTGATTCGCCCTGACGAGGGGCGCTACGCGGAGATCCCGCGCGAGATGGTGTCCACCGGCGACTGGAACACCCCGCGCCTGAACGGAATCAAATACTTCGAAAAACCTGCCCTGCAATACTGGGCCACCGCTACCGCTTTTACGCTGTTCGGCGAGCATAACTGGGCCGCCCGGCTGTGGTCTGCGCTGACCGGCTTTCTCGGCATCCTGCTGGTGTATGCCACCGGCAAACGCCTGTTCGGGCAAGAAGCGGGATTGATGGCCGCACTGGTGCTGGGCAGCAGCTTCCTGTATGTGATGCTCGGGCATATCAACATCCTCGACATGGGCGTCACTTTTTTCATGGAACTGACGCTGGCCGCCATGCTGCTGGCGCAACGCGACGGAGCAAGCACGCGGGAAAATCGCAACTGGATGTACGTTTGCTGGGCCGCAATGGGCTTGTCCATGCTCAGCAAAGGACTGATGGGTATCGCGTTGCCGGGCACCGTGCTGCTGCTGTATAGCCTGATCCAGCGCGACTGGGCATTATGGAAACGCCTGCATCTGGGCGTCGGATTGCTGATTTTTACCGCCGTCGCCGCACCCTGGTTGATTACCGTATCCATCGATAACCCGGAGTTCCCGTGGTTCTTTTTCGTACACGAGCAGATCCTGCGCTTCCTGACCACGATTCACGGCCGCGTCCATCCCTGGTACACCTTTTTCCCGGTGGTCATGCTGGGTATCCTGCCCTGGCTGTTCCCGATGTTTCAGAGTTTGTGGCGTGCGTGGCGCAGCGATACGCCTGCACGCGACCAGTTTGCACCGCGCCGCATGCTGCTGATCTGGATCGTGTTCATTTTTGTGTTTTTTTCCAAATCCGATTCCAAGCTGGTTCCCTATATCCTGCCGATTTTCCCGGCGCTGGCGCTACTGATTGGTGACCTGCTCAGTCGCACATCCGGGAAAACCCTGTTCCGGCAACTCCTCGTCATGGTGCCGATTGCGCTGGCTGCGCTGGTATTCGCGCCCATGTCGGTGCGTGCCGGCAGCACCGAGGTGCCCGCAGCCCTGTACGCCAACTTTGTTCCCTGGATTCAGGCGGCGGCGATCAGCTGGCTGGCCGGCACATTGCTCGCCCTGTGGTTTTCATATCGCAATCAGGTGCGTCCGGCCGTCATCGTGCTGGCACTGGCCAGCATGATGACGGCGCAATTGACGTTCATGGGTTATAACGCACTCTCGCCGGCCAGTTCGGCCTACAATATCGCCCAGAAAATCAAACCCTACCTCAAACCGGGCGTACCGTTTTATAGTGTAGGGATGTATGAACAAACGCTGCCGCCGTACATCAATCGCACGCTCACACTCGTAGCGCACACTGATGAGATGGCATTCGGACTGGAACAGGAACCCCAAAAATGGATACCGACCGTGGACGCATGGAAAAAAATCTGGGTTAAACAGCCTTACGCGCTGGCAGTGATGTCACCGTCGACCTATGACCGGTTCGTGCAGGAAAAGCTGCCGATGCGCCTGATCGCCCGCGACACCCGCCGCGCCGTGGTGACCACGCCATGAGCGCCATCAGCTGGCTATTGATCCTCACCGGCGTGCTACTTAACGCCAGCGCCCAATTGCTGCTCAAGGCCGGTACCAATAGCGTCGGTACATTTTCCTTCAGCGCCGGCAACCTGCTGCCGGTTGGCATCAAGCTCGCCACCGAACCGCACATTCTGGGCGGATTGACCTGCTATGTAATCAGCGTGGTGGTATGGATCATGGCGTTGTCGCGAGTCGAGGTCAGCCTGGCCTATCCGATGCTGTCGATCGGTTATGTGGTCAACGCCTTTGCCGCATGGTGGCTGTTCGGCGAGGCACTGACGGTAGAACGCCTGGTCGCTATCGGCGTGATAATTTTTGGCGTATTTCTGCTGGCTAGAACCTGATGACGGACTTCTTACCTTTCACTCGCCCCGCTCTGGATGAACAAACCATCGCTGAAGTCAGCGACGTCCTGCGTTCCGGCTGGCTGACCAGCGGACCCAAGGTGCAGGCGTTCGAAGCACAGCTCTCCGCGCTGATGAATGGCCGGGTAGTGCGCAGCCTCAATTCCGGCACCGCTGCGCTGGAAATTGCGCTACGCCTGATCGACATCCAGCCCGGCGATGAAGTCATCACCACACCCTTGTCCTGGGTGGCGACCGCCAATGTGGTGATACTGGCAGGCGCGAAGCCGGTATTTGTCGATATCGACCCGATCACCCGCAATATCGACCTGGAACGGATCGAAGCGGCGATCACGCCGCGTACCCGCGCCATCATCGCGGTGGATCTGGCCGGACTGCCGGTGGATCGCGACCGCCTCTACGCCATTGCCGGAAAGCATCAATTGCGCGTCATTGAAGACGCCGCGCAATCGTTCGGCTCAACCTGGAAGGGGCGTGCGATCGGCAGTTTCGGCGATCTGGTGGCGTTCAGCTTCCACGCCAACAAAAACATCACCACCGGCGAAGGCGGTTGCCTGGTACTCCCCGACGCCAGCCTCACCGGCCTGTGTGAAAAACTGCGCCTGCAAGGCGTGGTGCGTCAACCCGACGGCAGCATGGAAGTCGATATAGCCGGCGGCAAATTCAACCTCACTGATATCGCCGCCGCCATCGGTCTTGGTCAGCTGCGCCAGCTGGATGCATTTACCGCACGCCGCTGTGCGCTGGCCCGGCATTATTTTGCGCACTTCGAGCGCAACCTCGGTTGCGATCTACCACCCGAGAACTTTACCGATTCCAACTGGCACATGTTCCAGGTCGTGTTGCCGTTGCAGCGCATGAACATCGCGCGCGGTGAATTCATCGCACGCATGAAAGCCCGTGATATTGGTATCGGCGTGCACTACCCGCCCATCCATCTGTTCAAGCTCTATCGCGACCTCGGTTTTAGCGCCGGGCAGTTCCCGCACGCCGAACGCGTCGGCGCCGGCATTGTCACGCTGCCCTTGTTCCCGGCCATGGCCGAGGCCGACGTCGAACGCGTATGCACCGCCTGTGCCGACGTAATCAACGAGGTGATGCAATGAGCGCGCTGCAGTTATCCGTGGTCATCCCGGTTTATAACGAAGAAGCCGGACTGGATGTGCTGTTTGCGCGCCTGTACCCGGCGCTGGACGCGCTGAATCTGAGTTACGAAATCATCTTCATCAACGACGGCAGTCGCGACCGTTCCGCCGCTATGCTGCGCGAGCAGTTCGAGCGCCGCCCGGACGTGACGCGGGTGGTGCTGCTGGCCGGCAATTTCGGCCAGCACATGGCAATCATGGCAGGATTCGCACGCTGCCAGGGCGAACGTGTGGTGACACTTGACGCCGACCTGCAAAATCCGCCGGAAGAAATCGGCAAGCTGCTGGCGCGCATGAACGAAGGCTACGACTACGTCGGCGGCGTGCGCCAGCAACGCCAGGATTCGTCCTGGCGACGGCATGCCTCGTGGGCGATGAACCGCCTGCGCGAGCGCATCACCCACGTGGTGATGTCGGATCAGGGCTGCATGTTGCGCGCCTACAGCCGCGAGGTGATTGCCGCCATCAACAACAGCCACGAGGTCAACACCTTCATTCCGGCGCTGGCCTACACCTACGCGCGCAATCCCGGTGAGGTGGAAGTCGCGCACGAAGAGCGCGCTGCGGGCGAATCGAAGTACTCGCTGTACAAACTGATCCGCCTCAATTTCGATCTGGTCACCGGGTTTTCGCTGGTGCCGCTGCAGATGTTTTCCATGGTCGGGCTGGGACTGTCGCTGCTGTCCGCATTGTTTGTGGTGTATCTCGGCCTGCGCCGGATTTTCGTCGGCCCGGAGGTGGCGGGCGTGTTCACCCTGTTTGCCATTGTATTTTTCCTGCTCGGCGTGGTGCTGTTCGGCATCGGCCTGCTGGGCGAATATACCGGGCGCATCTACCAGCAGGTACGGCAACGTCCGCGCTATCTGATCGATGCCATACTGGAGCAGAACGAGGCAGAAAAACCGTGACGCGTGCCGTGGTCTTTGCGTATCACGACGTCGGCGTGCGCTGCCTGTCTGTGCTGCTTGATGCGGGTATCAACGTGGCGCTGGTGGTAACCCACACTGACGCGCCGGGCGACACCATCTGGTTCGACAGCGTGGCGCAACTCGCCGCCCGCTACGATATTCCCACCGTCACGCCTGACGACCCCAACACGCATGAATTCGTGGAAAAAATCCGCGCGCTGGCCCCCGATTTCCTGTTCTCGTTCTACTACAAGCTGATGCTCAAGGCACCGCTGCTGGCGTTGCCAAAACAAGGCGCATTGAACATGCACGGCTCGCTGTTGCCGCAATACCGTGGCCGTGTACCGGTGAACTGGGCCATCATTCACGGCGAACGCGAAACCGGCGCGACCCTGCATTACATGACCGAAAAGCCCGACGCCGGACAGATCGTGGATCAGCAGGCGGTGCCCATCCTGCGTGACGACACGGCCGCCGAAGTCATGCGCAAAGTGACTTGCGCGGCCGAAGTCACCCTGCACCGCGCCTTGCCCGGACTGATTGCCGGTACGGCTACCGCCACGGATCAGGACTTGACCTTGGGTGGCTATTTTGGCGGGCGACGCCCTGAACACGGGCGCATAGACTGGTCTCAACCGGCGCAGAACATACACAACCTGATCCGTGCCGTTGCGCCTCCCTACCCGGGTGCTTACACTACAGTGGAGGGCAAAGCGGCACGCTTGCTGCGCAGCCGGGTGGTCAACATGCCCAATGCAACAACCTCACCCGCCCTGCTTTGTGACGGTAAAACTTTCCATGCGACATGCGGAGATGGCGGCACGCTGCGCATCCTTGAACTGGAACTGGACGGACAAATCATTGCACCAGCCGACTTTGTCCAGCAATATGGTCGCC
>NZ_JBTSEG010000012.1:0-85344 GCF_054605375.1 Sulfuriferula sp.
GTAGTGTTGAGTGTAGAGGCGATGAATATCCGGGTCGGAAAAACTTTCCTTGTTGGTCTTGGCACACCAGCCGCACCCATAGCGGCCGAAATACAGGAATATCGGCTTGTTCTGCTGCTGCGCCAGTCGCAAACCCTCACCATAAGAAACAAAAGGATAGTGGTCGGGTGGATCGGCAAAAGCGGGGGCTGCGAAACAACCAGCAATCAACAGCATACCCAGCAACAGACGTTTCATCTTATTCTCCTCACAGCATAATTATGCGCATCACTCTACCGTAGTCACCGGCAGCTTTCCATGGTTGTTTCAGCATCCGCCTGACGCCAGTATCTCCTGCATAACCTGAAAAACCCTGTCTAACAGACTTCAATTTGCACAGACCCCCTTGCGCTGACTGTCATAACTGATTTTTATTTGCTCGACTTGCCCGCCTGGCATGTCCACTACCGTCTCTAAAATGCCGGTGTAGTGGGTCGCGCTCAGATAAGTGACCTGCCCCATCCCGCGTTCCTTTACCGGGCCTTGCGCACAATCGAGGGTCCAGCTCCAGGCATTACCACTACGCCGCGCGGGTTGAATGACGCACCCCTTCCGCGCAATCTGCGGTATGAACTGGCTGACGTCCTCCATGTCCTGCGCGGTCATGCAACGGGTTTGTACGCGATCGCCACTGGGCGCGGCGACACCATTCATTTGCATCTGCATGTGGGTTGCCCACAAACCGGGTTCCAGGTTGATCGGTTTAGCCTGGCTGAGATGGCTGCATGCAGCAAGAAAACAAGAAACCAAAGCGGTGCGCAGCATACTGATTCCCCTCAATTGCATGTAGACAGTCTAGCCGGATAAGCCTTGCGCCTGGCTGACGCGCCGCAGTGCAGCAACAATGATGTGTCTGGGCGCGGCCAGATTCAGGCGCATGAAGCCGCTGCCGCCGGTGCCGAAAACCGTGCCCGCGTTCATACCCAGCCTGGCTTGATGAATAAAGAAGTCCCGTAACGCGACATCACTCAATTGCATGTCGCGGCAATCGAGCCAGAGCAGATACGTGCCTTCAGGTGCAATCGCGCGGATACCGGACAGGTGCTGACGCACATAGTCGAGCACAAAATCGCGCGTATCCTGCAAGTAGGCCATGAGTGCATCAAGCCAGGCGCCACCTTCACGATAAGCGGCTTCGAATGCCACGATGCTGAACGGGTTGCTGGCGCTGACATGCTGGCTGGCGAATACGGTGCCGATCGCAGCGCGTACTTCCGGGTTGGAGATGATCAGGCAGGACAGGCCCAGGCCGGGAATATTGAAGGTCTTGCTCGGTGCCACAGCGGTGATCAGGCTGTCGGACTCGTCCGCCAGGGTGGCCAGCACGGTGTGATGCTGGCCAGGATAGACAAGATCGGCGTGAATTTCATCGGATAGCACCACCAGCTTGTGCCGGCGTGCGATACGCAGTATCTCGGCGAGTTCGTCCGGTTGCCAGACCCGTCCCACCGGGTTGTGCGGCGAACACAGCAACAGCAGTTTGGCACCACTGGCAGCGCAGTGCTCGAGGTGGTCGAAGTCAATCCGGTATCTGCCGTCGATCAGCTGCAAAGGATTTTCAACAAGCTGCCGCGAACTGCTGGTCACCGCAGAGAAAAACGGGAAATACACCGGCGGTTGCACGATAACACCCTCGCCTGGCCGGGCAAACGCCATGACCGCCGCATGCAATGACGGCACCACGCCGGGACACATCAGGATCCATTCACGTTTGACCGCCCAGCCATGGCGCTGCTGCATCCAGCCGATCAGCGCGTCATAGAGACTGTCCGGATAACGTGTATAGCCATAGATGGGATGTGCAGCACGCGCCGCCAGTACCGCGGTAACAGCAGGCGGGGCAGCGAAATCCATGTCCGCCACCCACAGCGGAGTCACTTCTGCGGTGCCGAAATACGCAATGCGGCCGTCGTATTTGACGCTGTCAGTCCCTTCGCGCGATATCGCCTGGTCGAAGTCAAAACTCACACGATACGTTCCCACAGGGTCACTTCAGCGAGGGTGTGCTGAAACTTGCGCCGCGTTTCGCGGATCACGAAAGGCACATCCTGCGGCGCCTGCACCAGGCGGAAATGTTTGCCCAGCAGTATTTTCAATCCATCCAGCGTGGTGAAATTCTCGCCATCCTTTTTGTAGCCCCCCACCCAATCCTCGCGCCGGGTGTGCTCTTCCAGCCAGGTATAGGGCGAGCTCAGCATCAGGATTCCACCCAGGTTGATGCGCTCATGCACGCTGGTGAGAAACTTGGCCGGGCTGTACAGGCGGTCGATCAGGTTGGCGGCAAGAATGAAATCGTAGCCGCTGAGGATGGGTTTGAGGTTACAGGCATCGCCCTGCAGAAATGCCACCTTGCCGCGCAATCCATCCAGTCCCAGGTCGGCCAGGCGCCGGGTTTTGTACGACACCAGTTCGCCTTCGTCCACCAGCGTGTAGCGCACGCTGCCCTGCTCGGCCAATTGCACGCCGAGATTGATAAAGCGGGCCGAGAAATCGACGCCGGTCACATGGTCAAAATGCCGTGCCAGCTCGAAGGTGGCACGCCCGGTCGCGCAGCCCAGGTCGAGTGCGCGATGTGCTGGCTTGTCACCCATTGCGCGGATGGCAATCTGCGCCAGCGTGCCGGGGAAATTGGGCACGCCGTAATATTCATCGCCATAATGGAATTCAGCATATTCGGAGAGTTGCTTGTCGCTCTCGTAAAACACATTCGGCGCACTGGCGGGCGCATCGCTCACCACATAACGGAACCCGGCATGCTGGAAGAAGTGGCGGCGGAAGGCATAACGTGCGCTACGCAGCGACTCGTTGCCACAGCTGATCCACGAACCCCCTTTAAGCAGATTGTGGCGGCCATCGAAAGTGGGCGTGGTGAAATCGTCATAAATCGGGTGAACCTCAAAGCCTTCCAGCGGATAAATCGGCGTTTCGGTCCATTGCCAGACATTACCCACCACATCGAACAGCTCGCCGTGACGATAAGTCGTGACCGGACAAGCGGATGCCCAGCGATCGAGATGTAAATTGGCGCTGGCAGCCTGATCCGACGGCACTTCGGCCACACCGGCTACATCATACAGGCGATACCATTCGTCCTCGGTGGGCAGGCGCACAGGTTGACCGGTTTGCCCGGCTTTCCAGTTACAGAATGCCTTGGCCTCGTGGTAGTTGACTTCCACGGGCCAATCCCACGGCATGGGCACTTCTTCTGTCATCAAGCGCAGGTGCCAGTTGCTGCCATCAGCAATCCAGAAATTGGGGTGCTGCGCCTGACTGAAATTCCGCCAGCCGCGCCCTTCCTCCTCCCACCAGGCGTCCGTCCGGTAGCCACCGGCATCGACAAAGCCCTGAAATTCACGATTACTGACCAGATACTGGCTGACCTGAAACGGGCTCACGGCAGCCTCATGCAGACCGTATTCATTGTCCCAGCCATAGTGCGGATCGGATTGCTCCTTGCCCAGACGCACTGCGCCGCCCTCTATCGACACCAATTCATTGCCTGGCGGCTCACCCGCCAGTTTGCATGCGCCCCATGCAGCATGCGGTTGAACATGAGCCAGCGCATGCTGACGAATCAGCACTGAAGATGTCTCCAGATGGATGCGCTCGTGCTCAATGCCCATCACGATGGCCCACCAGGGGTGATTCCAGTCGATCGGCAGGGTCAGCGGGGCGCTGGCGATTACTTGATCCACCAGCGCACGCACCTGGTCGCGGTAGGCGCGCAATTCGGCCAGACGCGGCCAATCGTAGTGGGTATCAGTCAGATCATCCCAGCTCATCTCATCCACCCCCACCGAGAATATGGACTCGAATTTCGGGTGGATACGTTCGCTGATAAGGCCTACCAGCAATAACTTGTTGATAAAAAATGTAGCGGTATGGCCGAAATAGAAAATCAGCGGGTGGCGCAACGGGATGGGTTTTTTGTAATACGCTTCATCACAGACGAGTGTCTCGAACAATTGCTCGTAACGGTCAAAAGTGGTGTGGAAATAATCGCGGATTTCTGCGCGCATGCGTTCCGGGTCATTGCCATAGAGGCATGGTGTACGGGCAAACAAACTGCGGTGCATTGGATCCAATTTTGTAATCTCGTTTTTAGGGTGCTAAACGTAAAGGTAACTTGCCAGAGCATGGGAGACAAGTTTCAAACGAAAAAAATCCTTTCTCCTAGGCAGATATCCCGACTCGGTCTACAGTGAAAACAGGAGTTCAGGCATTCGGGGTATTTGTTATCTGTTACTATCCTTACAGGCCTGAATATTAGCAACACGATTCACGCATTAATAATTTGAGAGGGAGAAACGACCTTGAGCACAAAAAAATTAACCTCAGAAACAGATTTTACCGACATTACCAAAGACCAGTTGATTTCTGACTTCAAGGTGGTGATTGCCGACGCCGAAGCTTTGCTCAAAGCCACTGCCAACCAGGGTGGCGAAGCCATGGCGGCAGTGCGTGCAAAAGCCGAGGAATCCCTCGCTGCCGCAAAAATCAAAATGGCCGATGCCCAGGCTGCGCTACTCGAAAGAACCCGTGCCGCAGCGCGGGCAACCGATGATTATGTGCATGAAAACCCGTGGAGAGCAGTAGGTATCTCCGCCGGCGTAGGCCTGGTTATTGGTTTGCTGATTGGCCGTCGCTAAACAGGGATGACTGCGGAAAACAATCCAGCCAGCAAAGGGTTGCTCGAGTCGTTAAAAGCGCTCACCGGCACGTTGATTGCCATCGTTTATACGCGTCTGGAGCTATTTTCGACCGAGCTGGAAGAAGAACGCGAGCGGCTGGCAATCTTGTTGATGTTGATGCTGGTTGCCTTATTCTGTATCGGCGTGGGCGTGGTGCTTGCCGTATTGCTGATTGTCGTGGCGTTCTGGGATACTCATCGTCTGCTGGTTCTGGCTGGACTCACAGGGGTGTTTTTGATCGGCGGGCTTTCCGCCTCCTGGTTGGCACTGCATAAACTGCGCACCAAACCCAGGCTGTTTGCCGCTACCCTCGCGGAACTCCGCCAGGACAGTGCACAACTGGATGCCCATAAATGAGACATCACCTCAATCAGCTCGCCCGCCGTCGCCATCATTTGCAGGCACTGGTGGCGAGCCAGCGGATTGAACTTGGGCAATATATGGAACCCCTGCGCGCCCCTTTGGCGCGAGTTGATCAAGGCGTGGAAGTGGTGCGTTTTGTATGGCGAAATCCATTACTCGTGGCGGGTGCAAGCACACTTTTTATGGTTTTACGTTCTAAAGGCAAAGGTAAATGGCTACGCCGCAGCTGGCTGGCATGGCAGCTTGCACGCAGATTTCTCAGGAAGTGAACGCTATAATAATCAACGTCTGATCTGCGGGCATCGCTTCGCAGAACAACAACACTGGAAGCCTGGAACGCAGCCAGGCGCTGCTTTCCATCGAATTTTTCAAGGGGCAAACATGAATGCAATAAGAGTGATGGCGATCGCATTAATCGTGGCCGGCGTCCTGGCACTGGCATATGGCGGATTCAGTTACACCAAGGAGACGCAGGAGGTCAAACTGGGTTCGTTCGAACTTTCGGTCAAGAACAAGGAAACAGTCGATATTCCAGTCTGGGCTGGGGTGGGTGCGATAGCAGCCGGCGTAATCATGCTGGTGATGCGTAAATAAAACTGTCACGGCAACCCGATCGATAACGGCTTACCAGCCTGTGCCCACAGGACACAGGCTGGTAAGCCGTTCGGCAATTTACCCTATAAACCGCATACGGCCTTCGCGACTGCAGGGAGTCGCGAAAACCTGAATCACTTAACGATTACGACCGCCAGTACGATGCAAGGCGGGTGCACGCGCAGCCGGTTTGGCACCACCACCTCCGGCAGGCCGGCCAGCCGGCTGACCGCCGGATCTAGCCGGCGTACGTGCCCTGCCCTGCCCGCCCCCGCGCGGCTGGTTGCCACGCTGGCTGCCGTTGAGTATCGGCTCCGCCTTGATGCGCGGGTCGGGTTCGAAGCCCGGCAAAATCTCGGCGGTTAAATCACGTTTGGTCAGCCTGGCGATATCCGCCAGCAGTTTGTGCTCGTCCACACAGACCAGCGACAGCGCTTCGCCTTCACTGCCTGCGCGTCCGGTGCGGCCAATGCGGTGCACATAATCCTCGGCCACATTGGGCAGCTCGAAATTGACCACGTGCGGCAGCTCGCTGATATCGATGCCACGTGCGGCGATGTCGGTGGCAACCAATACCTGCAGGCTGCCGTCCTTGAACTCCTTCAATGCACGCGTACGCGCCGCCTGACTCTTGTTGCCGTGGATCGCCATGGCCGGAATGCCATCCTTGTCGAGCTGCTCCGCCAGTCGATTGGCAGCGTGCTTGGTACGGGTAAATACCAGCACCTGGAACCAGTTGTGTTCCTTGATGAGATGGGTGAGCAGTTCACGCTTGCGCTCGCGATCCACCGCGTAGGCTTTTTGCGAGATCAGCTCGGCAGTCGCGTTGCGACGCGCCACTTCGATCATGGCCGGATTATTCAACAGGCTGTCTGCCAGCGTCTTGATCTCGTCCGAGAAGGTCGCGGAAAACAACAGTGTCTGGCGCTGTTTGGGAATCAGCGCCATGATTTTCTTGATGTCGCGGATAAAGCCCATGTCCAGCATGCGGTCGGCTTCGTCCAGCACCAGAATTTCGACTTTGGACAGATCCACGGTCTTTTGCTGGGCATGATCAAGCAGACGTCCCGGCGTTGCCACCAGGATATCCACACGGCTGCGCAGCTTCTGGATCTGCGGGTTGATGTTGACACCACCGAACATCATCATCGAGTTCAGCTTCAGATATTTGCCGTACTCGCGCACGCTTTCTTCCACTTGGGCTGCGAGCTCACGCGTCGGGGTCAATATCAGGGCGCGAATCGGGGGACGGCCTTCGGACGGGCCTTTGACAGCCTTGTCGGCAAGGCGATGCAGGATCGGCAAAACAAAACCGGCGGTCTTGCCGGTTCCGGTCTGCGCGCCGGCCAGCAGATCGCCGCCGGATAGCACGGCGGGAATGGCCTGCGACTGTATTGGGGTTGGGTCGGTATAGCCGCGCTCGGTAACGGCACGGACGATTTCTTCGGATAAACCGAGGGATGCGAATGACATAAATTTCCTGAAAAACAGATCGGCCTGTCGCTGCATAGGCAGCGCCAGTCTTGGGCAGGCGGATGGGGGTTTGAAAGCCGGATAGGCAGCGGGATTGAGACTGTAGCAAACACCGCAGGCATGCATTCTAGCAGAGTGCAGGGGATTGCGCTGATTTGATGGCAAAACCTGTCCCGCCTGCAATATCAAAGCGAGGACAGAACTTTAGCGCAAGCTGGTTTGCGGCTGGAAAAGCAGTAGCCTCCAGCCCTGGGCTTCGTATCGCGGCGCCGCTTAAGAAAGCGGGTATCAGTGGCTGCGGTGCAGGATGAATACCGTCGCATCCTCGCCGTAATCGAGCAGGATACGGCGTACCCGGTCCTGCCATAGCGCTCCGAAGCGCCGGGTTTCGTCCGCAGTGGCCGCTCCGGCCAAACATCGTTGCATCAGGGCGCCGGTTTCGGGAGCGGCGGCCACTCCGCCAGGATTGGCCTCCGCATCCACCTGCCCGCCACCGTCAAGGCGGGTGTAGCGGATTTCCAGCGGCACCTCGCTGTGGAAAGACAGCAACCCTCGCCGCTCGAAGCGCCCGGCCAGGCCCTTGAAGCCGCCGTTGGCGGCGGCTCCCGTCAGCATCGACACTACATTAGCGATAACACCTGTGACGCCAGTCGATGCGTCGGCAGCGAATTCGACACGCACCGCGCCGCGCTCCGGCATGCCCTCGCCATAGAGAGCAAGCAAGGCCTGCCGGGTAAGCCAGTAGGCCGAGGCGACTGTCGGGCAGGAATGTCCGGCCAGCTTGACGGCATCGAGATAACTGTAGTCGATGATGCCGTCTCCAACGGCACCGAGAAAGGCTGCGAGGGGATCATGCAGCCGGATATGCGGCACGGCATCGAAGAAATCGGGATACTTCATCCGCGTCAACCGGCCAGCTTGATGAAGTCGATGACGATAACCCCGGGGTCCCGCTGCTGGTAGTGGATATTCACGCCCTGCCCGTAACGCTGCCGCAACTGATCCAAGAGAGGGAGAGGATCGTGGTCATTGCAAAAGCGCATCGTTTCCCCCGGGTGGAGAGCATCCAGCGCGCCAAAAATGGCCGCGTGGCGAAAACGCTTGGCAATGCCGCGCGCGTCAAAAGGATAGATGGCGTCAGGGGAGAGATGCTGGTGAGGCTGGTGATTCATGTCAATACTCCTATCAGTCGGGAAGTTCAGGGTGGTCAGAAAATGGCTGCGGCGATTGGCCGAAGCCTGCGAGGAACTCCGCCGGCAGAACCATCTCTGCGGCGGCGAACAGTTCATGCTCCTCGAAGCGGACATGGGCTTTGAGGGTGATGCCGAACGGCTTCAGAGCGGTATCGTCGCCGGCCGCGATTCGCTCCACAAGCTCGCGTAGCAGTCGATGCTCTTGCCGGGTGCGGCGCACGAGATTGACGACTCCCGCTGCTTCCAGATGCGGCAGCATGGACTCTTCTTCGACGCGGAAATGCGGTTCCACCTCCCGGCTAAAAACCGCCGGCACCGACGCGAGCAAAGCCGCCATGGCGGCAGCGTCAGCGGCTTTGGCTATGCGCTGCGCCAGCACGAGTGCGGTATGGTGCTCCCGCGACAATTTCAGCAGCGCCGCGCTGCGCTTCATGGCTTCGCCTCCTTGTCCGGTACGCCGCGTAAAGCACTGGCAAGCAGGGTCAGGATGAAGAGCAGCAACGCGGCCCCGTTGGCGACGCCCGACCACTGGCGCAACGGCCACATGCCCAGAATATCTCCCGCCACGCGAGCCAGCAGCGAGAGATGCAAAGCGGCAAGCGGCAGATAGAACACCGGGTGGTAGGGAATCTTCACGCGCATGACCGCCGGGAAGATGATCGGCGCGTGACCGATCACCATGGAAAAAACGAAACCGAGGAACACGGCGTGCAGGGCGGCATCGCGCCAAACGTGTCCGGGAATGAGGGCACCGGTGAGGCCAAGCAGGCCGCCGGTCGCCAGCCAGGCATAGCCCGACAACAGGCAAACGGCGATGAAGCGTGTCAGGCCCGTCTGGCGCACGGTCTTGCGGGCAATGTCGTAGCGCAACAACCAGATGGCGAGACCCAGCATGCCGAGTGCAAACAGCCGCAGGCCATCTGCATTTCCCGACACAGCGATGCCTGTTCCGGCACCCATGACGACGAGTATGCTGATGAAGAATTGTCTTGCGACAGGCTGCGGCGGCAGGAAGCGCGTGAGCTCCAGGCGTTCGCCCGCAATGGTGAGGACGAGGAAGGCCATCCACAGGGGTACGGCGGCGCCGATGTTCGCATCAACCTGCCAGACCAGATTGCCGGCCAGCCAGCACAGGGCGCCGAGGGCCAGGGTAGCGGTGAACAGAGCCGGCTGTTGCCGAAACACCATGCCGCTTGCCGTTGTCAGCACCGCGCTGGCCAGGATGAACAGCGATTGGGGAGCCCATTCGGGCGCACCGGCCAGGAGAACAATGCCGCCCAGGCCTGCGCAAAGCGGTGCGAGATAGGGCCAGGCCCGGCGAAGGGCCACCGCCCGCTCGAGGCTGATCACGGTACCGAAAAAGGCCGCGATCATCAGTGCGCCGTGGCCCGCCGCCCGCGCCTGGGCGAGCGCCGGTACATCTAGCGCCAACCGGGCCAAGCCCGCCAGCACGCCCATAACGAGAGCGATCATCCCGAGCATCAGCATGGGCAATCGCAAGGCGGGCGGCACGTCGCGCATGGCCAGCTTCACCACTCGAAATGCCGGCGGGCCTCGGCGCTCATCATGGATGGCTCCCACGGCGGCGACCAGACCAGCGCAACCTCGATCCCGGCTCCCCGGGGGAGCGCGGCGCGGAGTACCGATTCGACATCTTCCACAATCATTTCCCCCATCGGGCAGGCAGGAGACGTCATGGTCATATCCACGCAGACAACGCCGTCCTCCACCGTAATGTCATAAACCAAACCGAGATCGACGATGTTCATGCCTACTTCGGGATCGATGACCTCGCGCAACGCCTCCCGGAGTTTGTCCGGGCTGGGGATGGAATCCGCGGGCGGGCTAATAATCATGGCAAATGTAAAGATACATTATTAATACATGTTAATGGTATCACCCGGTATTTTTATAAGCAACATCATTTAGCGCCCGGCACACGCCGGGGTTTTCACCGCCAAAAGCTGATATAAAAGCGCACCGGCCCTACGGCCTCCACATGATGGGGCACATCGGGGGGAATCCAGGCTTCGCGCTCCGGCGCTAAATGCCAGCTCCGCCCGCTACCGTCATCAAGACAGTATCGCAGGCTACCGTCCAGGAGCACGATGCGCCCCCAGATACCCGCCTTGGTCCGGTGGTCGTGCCGCAATCCTTGCGGGATACTGTCCGCATCGAACTCGGGGGTGCGTTTATATTCTTCCAGCAGCGAGGCTGGCCTGGGTATAGACGTTTCCGCCGCTGTCTTGCCTTCATCCAGATAGCGCCGCTTATCCTGGATTTTCCCCCACTCCCCGGCATCTGGCAGCGCGGGTTTTTTCTGGATGATGACCGGCCAACGGGCCGCTAATCGCGCATTGATTTCCAGGTATTCCTCCTGCCCATCGGGAAGGTTTGCATCAAGAAAGATGGCATCGACAGGGCATTCCGGTACGCACAGCGCGCAGTCGATGCACTCGGCGGGATCAATGGTCAGAAAATTCGGGCCCTCGTGAAAACAGTCCACCGGGCAGACGGTGACACAATCCGTATATTTACAGCGAATACAGGATTCCGTAACGACATGCGTCATGGGTTGTTTTCCTTCCGAAGCTTTTTGCGCGGGCGATGATCCAGACCGGTAAAAACGAAATGAATGAGCCACAGCAGGGCGAGCAGCAGGGCAAGGGCGCGATGCCAGGGCAGCAATCCACCCAACCCTTGCCAGATCAAAAAACCAAAGAGCACGACGAGACTGGCCAGAGCCAGGAAAATACCTTCCACCAGGGCACCCAGTCCCTCGCGCAAAGGGCCCTGTTGCAATGGCGCGCGCACTTGCCTCCCAAAAGCATGGCGGCTCTGCGCAGACAACAGGAAGATCCGCTGCGCCGCGACTCTCCCCGACGGGCTGAAAAGAAGCCATAGCCATTCGCCCGCCAGGAACATCGCCGCTGCCAAACCATTGACCACATGGAAGGCACGGAGGTGCATGTTCGCCCACGCCATGAGCAGGCCGCTGGCAATCTGCGCGGTGACTGTCAGCACCGTTCCCAGGAGAATTGCCAGGGCCAGCCAGGATCTTCTTTTCGCTGCCATATTTTTGTTCCCAGACATGGAGTTAATAAACGCAGCCATAGCGGCCCCGCCCTCTGTCCTGCGGCTGCCGGCCGGCCTGCAGTGCCGCAAAGAGCTTCCGGAATATGCGGATGAACCAGGGCACGGCCAGGTAAAATATAGCAGAAGAGAAGTTATTTACCCCCCTATTGCTACAGTATGCGCCCTGCCACAGCTTGCGGATTTGCAAGCCAGGCATGCCCGGGCGGAGGTTCAACTCCCGCTCCCGGTAAGTGATGGCCTCACCCAGCGGGCGCGTGCCAAGCGGATTCCGGCATATTGTTTATTCGTTAACTCCGCGGCTAACTGCTTTCTTTTGGCTCATTCCTGTTATTTTCCGCGCATGAACATTTTGTCCAGTTCCGCCAGACTGATCTGGAACCAGGTGGGCCGGCCATGATTACACTGGTTGGCGCGTTCGGTGGTTTCCATTTCGCGCAACAGCGCATTCATTTCGGTAATGCTCAATTGCCGGTTGGCGCGCACCGCACCGTGACAGGCGAGCGTGCCGAGCAATTCGTTGCGGCGTTCGGTAAGCACGCGGCTGGCCCCCCATTCGCGCAATTCGTGCAGCACATCGCGGGCGAGTTGCGCAGGGTCGGCATTTTGCAGCAGTCGCGGTACGGCGCGCACGGCCAGGCTGGTGGGGGACAGCGGTGCAATCTCGAAGCCGATTTCGTGCAGGGCGGCCGCGTGCTCTTCGGCCGCCGCCACGTCCAGCGCATCGGCCTGGAATGCAGCGGGGATGAGTAACGGCTGGCTCGCCACCGCTTTTTGGTCGAGCGCAGTCTTGAGCTTTTCATACACCACCCGTTCATGCGCGGCATGCATGTCCACCAGCACCAGGCCGGCTGAATTCTGCGCGAGGATATACACGCCGTGCAGCTGGGCGATGGCGTAGCCCAGCGGGTGTGCGGCGGTTTCTTCCGTCTGCGCGGCAACGGTTTTTGGCAGCGGCAGATCGCGCGTCATCAGGTCGTAAAAAGTGGTGGGTTGCGCCACACCCAGCGGCATCGGCGCCTGATAAGGCGCGCCTGAGGAAAACACCGGGCGCGCGGCATGGCTGGCAGGCTCGGGACTGGCCAGTTGCGCCTGCGCTGCCGGGTTCTCGCCGCCGCGCCCGGCCAGCGTCCTGTTCAATGCGTGGTAGAGAAACTGGTGCACAGCGCGGCCGTCGCGGAAGCGCACCTCGATCTTGGCCGGATGCACGTTCACGTCCACCAGCGCCGGATCGAGTTCCAGAAACAGGCAATACGCCGGATGGCGATCATGGTGCAGCACGTCGCGGTAGGCCTGACGCAGCGCGTGGGCGATGAGCTTGTCACGCACGAAACGGCCATTCACAAAAAAATACTGCGCATCGCGGCTGGCGCGTGAATAAGCAGGCAGCGCACTCATGCCGGCAAGGCGCAATCCGGCAGCGGATTCGTCGATTTCCAGCGCGGAGGCGGCGAACTCTTCGCCCAGCAATGCTGAGATGCGGCGGCGCGCGTCCTCGCTGCGTAGGTGATGCTGGGCGCGGCCATTATGCTGCAGGCTGAATGCCACATCCGGCCGCGCCAGCGCAATGCGCCGAAACGCTTCCTCGCTATGACCGTATTCGGTGGCCTCGGATTTGAGAAATTTACGCCGTGCCGGAGTATTGAAATACAGGTCGCGCACTTCAATGGTGGTGCCCGCTGCCAGCGCCGTGGGCTGGGGTTCTCCGGGCCGGCCGCCGTCTGTCTCTATCTGGTGGGCATGATCTGCGCCGACAGCGCGGCTCGCCAGGCGCAGCCGCGCCACCGCGGCGATACTGGCCAGCGCTTCGCCGCGAAACCCCAGACTGGCAACGCGCTCCAGGTCATCCAGGCTGGCGATCTTGCTGGTGGCATGGCGTGCCAGGGCGATCTGCAATTGCGCTGCCGCAATGCCGGCGCCGTTATCCGCCACGCGCATCAGCTTGATGCCGCCCTGCTCCAGTTGCACGCGAATCTCCGTCGCCCCCGCATCGAGGCTGTTTTCCAGCAGTTCTTTCAACGCCGATGCCGGGCGTTCGACCACTTCGCCAGCGGCAATCTGGCTGATCAGCAAATCGGGGAGGAGTTGTATGGCAGACATGGGCTATCCAAAAATCGATCGCCCGATTATACCCGGCTGGTCAACCCGGCCGGGTATCAAAAATCATGAATTTGCCGCCAGTTTGGCGCGGATGGTCGCGGGGTTGGTGGCAAAGTAGTGCTTGATGCCATCCACAATGGCGGTGGCCATCTTGTCCTGATAAGCGTCGTCGGTCAGGCGCTGCTCCTCTTCAGGATTGGAAATGAATGCGGTTTCCACCAGGATGGACGGAATGTCCGGGGCTTTCAGCACAGCAAAACCCGCCTGTTCAACGCGACCTCTATGCAAGTGATTAATGTCGGAGAGTTCGGTCAGCACCGCATGTCCCAGGCGGCGACTATCATCGTTCGTTGCGGTTTGCGATAAGTCTATCAAGGTACGCGCCAGATTCTTGTCTTTCACACCGACGTTCACCCCACCGACCAGATCGGCGTCATTTTCATTCTTCGCCAGCCAGCGTGCAGCCGCACTCGATGCACCATGCTCGGACAAGGTAAACACGCTGGAACCACGTGCCGTGCGTTTGACAAAGGCATCCGCATGGATAGACACAAATAAATCCGCATTCACTTGACGCGCCTTGTCTACACGCTCACCCAGCGGAACAAAATAATCACCAGTGCGGGTCAATACAGCACGCATGTTCGGTATGGCATCGATCTTGGCCTGAACGCGTTTGGCTATTTCCAGCGTCACATTTTTTTCGAGAGTGCCCTTGGCGCCATGCGCGCCGGGGTCGACGCCGCCATGGCCTGGGTCAATCATCACGGTAATCAGGCGGGTAATTTTGAATTGCGGTTTTTTGTCGCGTGAACGCGCTACTTTATCTTCTTTCTGCGTATCAGTTGGTGCAGCTATCTCGGGGTTGGCGAGGTCTTCTGCTTGCGATTCTGCAGCGGCGCTGTCTGCGCCAGGGATTTGGGCATGGGCTGAATAAAGGTCCAGCACCAGTCGATTACCATATTCACCTTCCGGTTTAAGGCTGAATATTTTCGGCTGCACCGCACCGCGCAAATCCAATACCAGCCGCATCACGCCGGGCCGGTTGAGTCCGGCGCGCAAATCGGTGATCAGCGGATCGTTGCTGTCGATTTTTCCGGACAGGTCCTGCAATGCGCGTGAGGGCTCGACATCTTCCAGATCAATGACCAGGCGCTCAGGGTTACTGAGAGTAAAGAGTTTATAGCGGATGGGTTTGGCCGATTCCAGGGTGAGGCGGCTATAATCGGCAGACGGCCAGTAACGCACAGCGTTGACTTCGTTGGTTGCCCAACTCAGGATCGGCGCAAACAACAATACGGCCAGCAATCCCCAGCGGGTTATCAGTGCTTTGTTCCTCTCAGTTGATTTAACCATTGCCTGCCCGCCTCCGTTTCCGCCATCAATTCGGCTGCTCTACCGCTTTCACACATTTTCAGCAGCACCCGTACATCCGGCCTGGGGAGCCAGACGCCGGCTTTTTCCGGCCATTCGACCAGGCAAATGCTGTCTGAATTGAAATATTCTCTGAACCCCGCTTCTTCCCATTCTAACGGATCTGCGAAGCGATATAAATCAAAGTGATATAACTTTAACCTAGAAATAGCATAAAGCTCAACCAAAGTATAGGTCGGACTCTTGACTTTTCCCTCATATCCGAGCCCTCGCAAGAGTCCGCGTGCAAGCGTGGTTTTACCCGCACCCAGGTTGCCATCCAGATAAAACACCAGGCCTGGCGCCAGTATTCGCGCCATGTCTGCGCCCAAAGCAAGGGTTGCGGCTTCATCGGGCAGGTGAAGAGTGAGCGGCGGCAGGGTATCATCGGCAGGATGGATCATGGCGAACTCGATTTAACGAAACTGGTACAGGATATCAAGGCGTGGGGGCAGGAACTCGGCTTTGGCGCAGTGGGCATCACCGGTTGCGCGCTGGACAACACCGAGGTGGAGCTGCTCGCCTGGCTGGATAAAGGCTACCACGGCGAGATGGATTATATGGCAAAACACGGCACCAAACGTACGCGGCCCGCCGAGCTGGTGCCCGGCACGGTGCGCGTGATTTCGGTGCGCATAAACTACCTGCCGCCACAAGCTGCCGAGAGCTGGGCAGTGATGGGTGACGGCGATCTCGCCTTCATTTCCCGCTATGCGCTGGGGCGCGATTACCACAAGGTGCTGCGCACCCGCCTGCAACAACTGGCGACGCGTATCGAGACAGTCGCGGGTACATTCAGCTACCGGGTGTTCACCGATTCCGCCCCGGTGATGGAAGTGGCGCTGGCTGCCAACGCCGGACTGGGCTGGCGTGGCAAGCATACCCTGCTGCTGGATCGCGCCGCCGGCTCATGGTTTTTCCTCGGCGAAATCTATACCGACCTGCCCTTGCCGGTGGACAAGCCGGTTTCCGCACACTGCGGCAGTTGTCAGGCTTGCATTGATATCTGCCCAACGCAGGCGATTGTGGCGCCCTATGAACTGGACGCGCGGCGCTGCATTTCCTATCTCACCATCGAGCATTCCGGCAGCATTCCCGTTGCGTTGCGCCCGCTGATGGGCAACCGTATCTACGGCTGCGACGACTGCCAGTTGGTGTGTCCGTGGAACCGCTTTGCCCAGACCAGCGAACTGGCCGATTTCGCGGTGCGCAACGGTCTGGATAGCGCTACCCTCGCGGCCCTGTTCGCCTGGAGCGAACACGACTTCGACGCCCGCCTGCAAGGCAGCGCAATCCGCCGAATCGGCCATGAACGCTGGCTGCGCAACATTGCCGTGGCATTGGGAAACGCACCGACCAGCGACGTAGCTATGCATGCCCTGCACAGCCGTGCCGGCCACCCCTCGGCACTGGTGCGCGAGCATGTACAATGGGCGCTCTCGCAACATCGCAATGCCCAAATCCATGCAGATTGATCCCAAACAACCCATCGGCGTATTCGACTCCGGCATCGGCGGACTCACCGTCGTGCGAGCCCTGATGGAGCGCCTGCCGTTCGAAAACATCGTCTACTTCGGCGACACCGCGCGCGTGCCCTATGGCGTCAAATCGGTGGAAACCATCGCCCACTACACCACCCAGATCGCCGAATTTTTGCTGGAAAAACAGGTCAAGGTACTGATCATTGCCTGCAATACCATGGCCGCCGTCGCCGCTCAGGAAGTGCGCGACATGTCGCCGGTGCCGGTGCTGGACGTGATCGAAGCCGGTGCCGTCGCTGCCGTGGCGGCCACCCGCACCCGCCAGATCGGCGTCATCGGCACGCCTACCACCGTCAACAGTAATGCCTACGCCCGCGCCATTCAGTCGATGGCGGCCGATGCGCGTATCTATTCCCAGGCCTGCCCGCTGTTCGTGCCGCTGGTTGAGGAAGGCTGGCTCGACCATGAAGTCACCCGCCTGACCGCACAGGAATATCTCAAACCGGTGCTGGCGGAACATATCGATACGCTGGTGCTGGGCTGCACCCACTATCCGCTGCTCAAGCCGCTATTGCAGAACGTGATGGGCAAAGACGTGAAACTAGTGGACTCCGCCGAAGCCATGGCCACCCGTACCGCGGCATTATTGGCGGAACAAGGCCTGGCCAACACCGACCCCGTCCCGCCACACTACGAATTTTACGTGACCGACGTGCCGGTCAAATTCCAGACCATTGGCGAACGCTTTTTGGGACGTTCGTTGAATCATGTGCATGTGGTGAAGTGGTAAAGATGGGTGGCAATTACCCGCGCTCGCATATCCGGAAATAATTGACATGAAACTGAGTCCGCAGGATCTGGAAAACATCTCCGCGCTTACGTTGCAGCACTACAACCAGCGTTGTGAGGACTTCTGGGAAGGCACACGCCATCATGATGTGAGCCAGAACATCGCGGCGCTACTGCAATATATTGAAGGCGAGCCGCCCTGCACCTTGCTGGATTTCGGCTGCGGGCCGGGACGCGATCTCAAGGTGTTTTCCGAGCTTGGTCATCGCGTGATCGGTCTGGATGGCGCGGCACAGTTTGCAGAAATGGCGCGTGCATATAGCGGCTGCGAAATATGGCAGCAGGACTTTCTGAAACTGGATTTGCCGCCCGATCACTTCGACGGGGTGTTTGCCAATGCCGTGCTGTTCCACATTCCCAGTCAGGAACTGCCTGCCGTGCTGAGGCAATTGCAAGCGACACTGAAACCGCGCGGCGTGCTATTCAGCTCAAACCCGCGCGGCAACAACATTGAAGGCTGGAACGGCGGACGCTACGGCGCCTATTATGATCTGCCAACCTGGCAGCAATATATGTCGGATGCCGGTTTTATTGGGCTGACTCACTATTACCGCCCCAGCGGGTTACCGCAAGCAGAGCAGCACTGGCTGGCCAGCGTGTGGAGAAAGCCATAAATAGCCTGTCCGCAGGAAAATCGAAGCAGTTAGAACCACCATTAAAAATGACAGTCTATAATTTATGAACGCGGATATATTTCCGGATCACAAACAAGTTATGGAGCGTATTACATGCCTTATTCTGAACAAACGGTTACAGCCGTACGGCCCTGGTCGGATCGAACCTTCAGCCTGACACTTACCCGCCCGGCAGACTTCGCCTTCGCCAATGGCGAATTCGTAACCATCGGATTGAAGCAGGAAGGCAAGCTTGTCGCCCGCGCCTATTCCATCGTCTCGACCCGCGATGACGACCATCTGGAATTTCTGAGCATCCATGTGCCGGATGGCCCGCTCACCAGTCAACTGGTCAAAGTCCAACCGGGTGATTCAGTCTGGGTAAATAGCAAGACGACCGGATCACTGACGCTGGCGCATGTGTTGCCGGGCCGCAACTTATATTTGCTGGCCACCGGCACCGGCCTGGCGCCGTTCATGAGCATGATCCGCGACCCAGCTACCTACGAAGCCTACGAAAAAGTCATACTGGTGCACACCGTCCGCAACGTGGCTGAACTGGCCTACAAAGAGGAACTGGAGCGCAGATCGAATAATAAACTTCGTTATGTTCCGACCGTAACACGCGAGCCTTTCGCGAACAGCAGCCGTTGCTCGGACCTGTTCATCTCCGGCGAGTTATTCGGCAACCTTGATCTGCCGGCTGCCGATCCGGAGCAGGACCGGGTATTGATCTGCGGCAATCCCGATATGAACCACCAGATGACCGCGTATCTGCGCGACACCGGCTGGACCATGACCAATCATCGGGGCATCGGCAATTTCAGCGTGGAAGCGGCCTTCGTCATCCAGCACACCTGAACCGGGATACAACGCATCTCTGTTTGTGCTCCTTGTTTCCATGCCTTCATGGGGTTTGGCGGCTTTCCGGGAAAAACTTCCGGCACCAAATTTGAGACAAGGAGGCTGAGCCTGCTACCATACGACGACTTATGGAATGGCGCCTGTTTTACACAGCAACCCGCAGCCGGCTAGGATGGGTTACATACGTGGCAGTCTTTTTGATGCTTGCGGGCGCATGGCTGCCGCTTTCCGGGGTAGCTTCAGCTCAGGCATCCGGCCTTACCCCTTACCGCTTCGGCGTATTGCCCCTGCAAAGTCCGAACAAGCTGGCCTCCATGTTTCTGCCGTTGACCAAGGTACTGGAAGATCGACTGCACCGCCCGGTACAATTTGTCACTGCCCCGAGCTTTACTGTGTTTATGCAACGTGTCGCCCAGCGGGAATACGACATGGTGTACCTCAACCCATTGCTGTGCGGCGAAGCGCAAAAATCCGGCTATCACGTTATCGCTAAAATAGCAGGGGAACCCTTCACCGGCATTCTGGTGGTACGCCGCGACAGCCATATCACCGGTCTTGCCGCGCCCCAGCTGCAACCTGGATTGCGTCTGGGCTTTCCCGATCCCGGCGCTTTCGCAGCAACCGTCATGACCCGCCGTTATCTGGAATCCATCGGTATTCCGGTAGACAAGGATTTCGAGGTGAAGTACTTCGGCTCACAGGATTCCGTACTGATGGCGCTTTATTCCGGCCTGGTGGATATAGCGGGCACCTGGAAACCTTCATTGCGTTCCATGCCCAAGCACATCCAGCAATCCTTGCGGATCATCGCCGAGACCCCGCCACAACCGCAAATGCCGATTGCCGTGCGCGACGATATGCCCGCCGGGGATGCCAAAACAGTCGCCGATGTTTTGGTAGAACTGCGTGACACACCGGCCGGACGACAGATACTGCACGGCATGAACCTGCCACAGGGCTTCGTGCATTCCGAAGACAGTCAGTACGCCAAGGTGAGTAGATGAACATGCCTGAACCCGGAAACCTGTCCATCGCGTTTGCCGACACGGCGAAAATCACCACCGGCTTCACGCAAACCTTACGTTTTCGCCTGATGCTTTCAGTCGCACTGGTACACATCGTGCTGATGAGTATTTTCGTCACCGATGCAATCCGCGAGCAATCGGATAAAATTCAGGCCGAACTGTACAGCCGTGGCCGCTCGCTGGTGGCGCTGACCACGGTGGCCTCCACCAATGCCCTGCTTACCGAGGATCTGGCTGCGCTCGCAGAAATCATTCACCGGGTTAAAAGTCAGCCCGATGTCGTGTATTGCGAAATCACCGATTCGCGCGGGCGCGTACTGGGCACCACCTATCCGGAACGCCTCGGTAAAAGATTGCCACCGCTGGCGGCCAGATCGGAACAATTCCCGTTAGCCCCGACCGATCATGTTCTTGACCTGCAGGAGCGAATCCGGATTGCCGGCCAGACAGTCGGTACCGTAACGCTCGGATTGTCTACCGTCCGCATGGACTCGGCATTGACCAGAACCTGGCGCGAAGGCATGTTCTTCATTCTTGCGGCCTTGATAGTGGGCAGCGCAGCCGCCTGGGCGCTATCGCTACTGACCACACGCGGATTGCGCAACATGATGGAAGCGGTGCGCAAGATCAGTCGAGGGGATCTTGACGTCAGGGTCCCCACCAGTTCACGGGACGAGGTAGGCATGCTGGCGGTGGCCTTTAATCATATGGTCGCCTCCCTCAAGCATGCCTCCGAAGAAGCCGCACGTGAACACGAACAGCGCACCCAGGCTGAGCGGCTTGCTTGCGTAGGCGAAATGTCGGCAACGATCGCCCATGAAATACGCAATCCGCTATCCGCCATCATTAATTCGGTCAATCTGCTGGGGGGCGACACCCTGAACCGGGAAGATCGCACCCAGGTAATTTCCATCCTGAACAACGAATCGGGGCGTCTCAGTCGCATCCTGAGCGATTTTCTGGAGTTTGCCAAAATGCGCGAGTCGGAACTGGCCCGCGCAGACCTGAAAAGCCTAATCGAGGAAATCGCCCACATGCTATACCAGGATCATCAGACGGGGAAAAACCTGCGCTTTAGCATCCATTGCGCAGCGGATGCACAAACAGCCTTTTTTGATCACGACCAGATACGCCAGGTACTGTGGAACCTGATGCTCAACGCGTTACAATCCATGCCCGAAGGCGGTGAATTGTCGGTCACGACGCAGCCTTACAGAGAGAAGATCATGGTGCGTATTACAGATACCGGCTGTGGTATTGCGCCGGACTTCCAGAAAAACATTCTCAAGCCTTTCGTTACCAGTCGCAAGGGCGGTACGGGCCTGGGGCTGGCTATCGTGCAACGTATTCTGGTGCAGCACGGCACACAACTGGACATCAAAAGCACGCAAGGTGTCGGCACTGAAGTCAGTTTTCAACTCAACGGAATTAACTAGTCATGGCGACCATTCTGATTGTGGATGACGAGTATTCCATCCGGAAAACGCTGGGACTACTGTTGAAAGCAGACCAGCATCTCGCCCTGGAGGCAAGTGATCTGGCTGCCGCCAGATTATGTCTGGACAAGCACATTGTGGATCTGGTGATCACCGATCTGCGCATCGGTGATGAAAGCGGTCTGGCACTGCTAGCCTATCTGAAGAAAATCGATTACCCGGCGGAAAGCATCGTGATGACCGCTTACGCTTCCATTGAAACTGCTGTAGAAGCCATGCGCCTGGGCGCCTACGATTACCTCACCAAACCCATCAACCCGGACGAGCTGTTATTGCGGGTGCATAAAGTACTTGAAAAAAAATCCCTGTACGAAGAAGTCACGCGCTTGCGCGGCGAATTGTCCGACCGCGACAAACTCGGCCATATCACTGCACGCAGCCCGCGCATGGTTGAAATCCGGAAAATTGTCGAACGTATCCGGGATCGGGATCTGCCGGTACTGATCACCGGAGAAACCGGTACCGGCAAGGAAGTGCTGGCGAATGTCATCCACAGCGTGAGCGCCCGCAGCCACGGCCACTTTGTCGCGATCAATTGCTGCTCCCTGCCGGAAGAGTTACTCGATTCCGAACTGTTCGGACACATCAAGGGTTCGTTCACCAGCGCCACCTCGAACCGCAAAGGCCTGTTTCAGCAAGCGCATGGCGGCACGCTGTTTCTGGATGAAATCGGCGACATCAGCCCGCGCCTGCAGGCAAAATTGCTGCGCGCACTTCAGGAAGGCGAAGTACGCCCGGTTGGCAGCGAAACCTCGATCAAGGTGGATGTGCGCATCATCGCGGCCACCAATTGCGATCTGGAAGAAATGGTGAGCCAGGGCAGCTTTCGTCGCGACCTGTTATTCCGTCTGAATGTGCTCCCCATACACATTCCGCCGCTGCGCGAAAGACGCGAAGACATTCTGCCGTTGATTGATTACTTCCTGGACCTGGAACGCAGACAACTGGGCCGTCACGATCTCAACCTGAGCCCGGCAGCCCGGCAGAAGCTGATTGAGTACGATTGGCCGGGTAATATTCGGGAGTTGAAAAATATTGTGGAGCGCAGTTTCGCACTCTACGGCGGCCCGGTTCTGGATACGCACGAAATCGCCCTGCCGATCAGGCCGAATTCGCTGGAAACCACAGATAAAAACAAAACCCTGGCAGAGGCGGAAGCCGAGCATATCCGCCACGCATTGGCAGAAAATCACGGCAACCAGGTGGCCGCCGCTCGTGTTCTGGGCATCAGCCGCTCCACGTTGCGCCGCAAGCTGGACGAAATGGATCGCTTGCCAACTGTCTCATTCTGACTCATCTCCTGTAGCATTTTAAATCACTTCGCAGCACCTCCCCATCCTGGAATTCGAATCAACACATTGAATTAATACAATAATGTGTTGATGGCACGACCATTGCTTATGGTATCCCAACACGCTGCTCATAGCGTGACCATAAAAACCAATGGAGAGCCGGATGGAGTTATTCAAGAAAACCCTTAATCCTGTTGCCGCACTGGCGATTATCGCAGTGCTCGACATATTTCTGTTTCTGGTGGTTGGTGCCTGGACGGTCGGTGGCGGCGAAACCATGATGACCGGGCTGATCGCCAAATTCTTCATGGGCAGCAATATCGAACGCATCCCGTTCTGGCACGTTGCATTCCCGCCTGACCCCTACTACTGGAAAATTTACATCAGCCTGGGCATGGTATTTGGCGCCTTTGTCGGTGCCGTGCTCAGCAAGGAATTCTGCTGGCGCATGCCGCACCGTCTGACTGAATGGATAATGATCACTATCGGCGGTCTGCTCATGGGAATCGGCATCCGGCTTGCCTTTGTATGCAATGTCAGCACATTTTTCGGGCTGACACCGGAGATGAATCTTGGCGGTTACCTGGCGGTGAGCGGCATACTGGCCGGCACCTGGGTCGGCACTTTGATTTACAAAAAGAACCTGGAGGGATGACATGACACCTGTGGCGGAATGCCTGTCGGCATTTATATTCGGTACCACCGTGGGACTGCTGGTACAGCGCTCTCGTTACTGCAATGTGGCGGCCCTGCGCGACGCCATGCTTTTCAAAACCTATCGCAATACCAAAGCCATGCTGGTCGCAATGATGATCATGACGCTGGGATTTACGGCATTCATCACCATCGGCGCGGGCAAGCCCATGCATTTCGATGTGGGTTTGAATACCTTTATCGGATTGTTTCTGTTCGGCCTGGGCATGGTGCTGGCCGGTGCGTGTACGGTGTCCACCTGGGTCAAGGCGGGTGAAGGCAATATCGGTGCAATCTGGGCGCTCCTGTTTACCTTCATCGGCATGTTCCTGTTTTCCCTGTTCTGGTCTTTCGATTTCTGGCCACCTGCACCACAAACCATGACCGGCGCACCCAATCTTGCCGGGTTGCAGTTCGGCTTCGCCAATGCGGCAACACTGCAAAGCAAGACCGGCATTCCGGCAATTGTATTCGGCGCATTGCAGACACTGGTCCTGTTAGCCATTTACCGTGCGATTTTAAAACGCGAACGTGCAGACGCACCCGTACCGGCATCGAAAGCTGCATCCGCTGAATCGGCAGCCTGCGATAGCTGGGCTGAGTCGCCCCTCGCGCAACCCGCGATACAAGGCGCCATGGCCAAATCCGAGGCAGGACAGTCTGCATAGTCAAATTACAAAAACATTCGAGGAGTCAATGATGGGATTTTTCAGTAAAAAAACCGAGGCCACGCCCAGCTCAGGGAAAGCAACGCAAGCCGTGTTACCGGACGGGAGCGAGCACATGATCAAGCAGCAAATAAACTGCCTGGGCGACTCCTGCCCACGCCCGCAGCTGATGACAAAAAAGGCGCTCAGCATGGCCATGCCTGGCGAGGTCATTGAAGTGCTGATTGATAACGCCACCTCCATGGAAGCCATACCTCCCATGATGAAAGACCTGCACAGTTCACACCTTGCCACCGTCAGGATGGACCGGTGCTGGCATGTCTACGTGCGCAAGAATTGAGGAGATGGCGATGCGCTTTGCAAAATTACAGATGATCGCGTTCTCGATATTGTCGGTAGTGATCAGTATCGGCGGCCTGGCCTATATCTTCATGGACCCACCTGTCTATCTTCATGCCACCCGTAACGGCGTGCCCTACTACACACCGCCGGTGATTAACCCCGCCGACGGCAAAGCGCTGGATTTGAACATGCTAGTACGTCATTACCAGGCAAAGGAGCCATCATGACTTTGGATTTTGAAACCATTCTGCAGATCATCATGTTCGTGGTGGCTTTTTACATCACTTATCTTTGCCTGACCAAGGACGTTTTCTGAGGATGCCGCGATGAAAAAGGAAATTCTGGTTTTTTGGTTGATGGCTTTGGTTGTCGCCTTCGGGCTATCGGCGTTCCTGTTCCGCTACGCCGCTGTAGCACCCGACGTATTGGCCAAATCACGCACCCCGCAACCGATGGAAAGCCTGCAGGATATCAATCTGGGTAGTAATTATGGAACCGTATCGGTCACTGATCTGGTCGGTTACTACATTGAACATCCACCTGCGCCACAAGGCAGTGCTGCCACGGACGACAGTCAGCACAAGTTCGGCGGCTGCTGAACTGGCCGGTCATGCGCAAATTTTTCACGGCCGTGCTTTTCCTGCTAGGGGTGACCCCGATCGGGAATGGCCACGCTGCTGATGCTGCGCTCAGCTATACCGATCAGGCATCCAGTCTGATCGGTCACGTCACTGTCGTGGATGCACGTTCGGAGGACGCCTGCCTGCATTCCACCATCCGTGGCGCCCATTGCCTGCCCGCTGCCAGCTTTCTTGGGCCACATGGACGACTTGCAAGCTTTCGCGAGATTTATTGGCTGCTGGGCACCGCCGGATTACCCGAACAGGCGCATGTATTGGTCGTGGGTGATGACCCCACCGAACGTGATTTCGTGGCCGGCATGCTGTATCTGTGCGGCCAGCGAAAAATATCCATTCTGACTGTTCCCGTCTCCCGGGGCGCTGGCCTGAAACAGACTCAAATGGGGGAAGGCACCGGCCGTGGAATGACGCGCAATCCGATTTACCAGGGTGTCGTACGCGAACAACGCATTGTGTTGCGCAGTGAGCTGGCGCAGGCATTGGCAACCGCTCACCCTCCGTCAATACTGGATGGGCGCAGCGAAAACGAGTATTGGGGAGAACGCATCCGGGCCATGCGCGGCGGCCATCTGCCGGACGCGCAGCCCCTGCCGATGCTCAAAGCTAGGGCGCAAATAGCCAAAGCCGATTTGCAGTTACCTTTGCGCAGTGGCGCCGTCGTCTATGCGAATGATCCGTTCGAAACGATTGCGTATTTCACCTTGCTCCGCGCCGGCGCCGGCGCGGATATACGAGTCTTTACTGATGGCTGGATAGATTGGGCGAATCACCCATCCCTGCCGATGGATTCCGTCACTTATCCGGACCCACTGGTCATTGGCAAGCTTGCCCAGCAACCGGCAACCCGCATGAACCAGGATCAAATTGCACTCTTGCTGGGCGGATTTCTGATGCTGGTCACGCTGTCAGCAGGATTTTTCTATCTGGGAAAAAGGAGAAGTTAGTTGGAAATGCTGTTTGTGATATCAACTGATCGGGGTAGTCATGTGCTGGCACCCTTGGCGCATGCCTGCATCCGGAAAGGCATCGCGTGGGGCTGTTTTTTTACCAATGACGGCGTTCGCATTCTTGCGGAAACAGACATTCGAAATCTGATGGGCGCAGCAAATCAGGCGATTGCCTGCGAGCATTCATGGCAACGTTTCATGGCCACGGAAAACTGCCCTGTAGAACTCGGCAGCCAGACCAATCACAGCGCCCTACTCGCTCACGCGGCACGGGTCATCACCATTTAAGGCTGAACATGACAAATTCCACCAAGACGGTTTTGCTGCTGGGGCGGCGCGATCATGCGGAGGCCATGCGTGTTGCCGCAGGATTAACGATTTTCGGCCATCAAGTCCGATTGGTGTTCATGCGCGCGCCGGTGGCAGACACTGAGGAAAATGCGGAACAGTTTGATTTATTGGAACTGGCCGATATTTCTCCCGAAACTACTGTAGCTGAAGAACAGTTGCCCTGGCTCGACTCTACCGCCCTGGCTGAAGCCATGCTCACTGCAGATTTCGTCATGAGTTTTTAGGGATATAAAAAATGAATGCAATGGATATCGTGGTACTGGAAACAGGCATTTTCCCCGATCGCGAGACCCTGACTCAGGTGGTCGAGCATCTGCAAAAGACGCATCACGTGTGGCGCTTTAATGCTACGCCAACAGGCAATACCGATCGGGATTGGGATCAGGCGCTACTGCGTCTGCTCGGTGCTGACCGGATCATCGTTGTTTAATAAAAGGAGGAATAAAGCATGAAACAAATATTGTTTTTGACAGTAGCCTGGTTGGCGGTCGCCAGCACCACCGTATTCGCGGCGAGCACCACCCCACTCGTGGACACGAACTGGATCAAGCAGAATTCCTGCAAGCCAGGTATTGTCGTTCTGGATATCCGCAACCAACTGGATGGCCACTCCAAAATGGACTATTTACGTGGCCATATTCCTTGCGCCGTCTATAGCGACTACATGAAAGATGGCTGGCGCGCGAAAGTAAACAACATTCCCGGCATGTTGCCTCCACTTCCGCAGATCGAGAAACTCATCGGTAGCCTGGGTATCGACAACAATAGCCATGTGGTGATTTATTCGGCAGGCACCAATGCGCTGGATATGGGCAGTGCCACCCGCGTTTACTGGACGTTCAAGGTGCTTGGGCATGACGACGTATCCATTCTGGATGGTGGGTATGCCGCTTACACGACGGACAAGGCCAACAAGATCCAGACGGGCATGAATCAACCGCAACCGAAAACCTTTGTAGCAAAATTCCGCAAGGACATGTATCCCACTGAGGCGGACGTAGAAAAAGCCAGAAAATCGGGCGATATACTGGTCGACAATCGCCCCAACGACCAGTACATGGGTGTCAATCGAACAGCCACGGTCAAACGGAATGGCACGATTCCGGGCGCGAAAAATCTGCCTGAAAGCTGGCTCACCGATAATAATGGCGGTCAATTCCGCAGCGTGGCTGAATTGGAGAAACTGTATAAGAATGCCGGCGTTCCCCTCAAGGGTGAGGAGATCAATTTCTGCAATACCGGTCACTGGGCTTCGTTGGGCTGGTTCGTTTCCAGCGAAGTTCTCGGTAATAAACAAGCCAGGGTATACGACGGATCCATGACCGAATGGAGTGCCGATCCCAAGCTGCCGGTAGAGCAGAAAATCAAGGTGGATTAACGCTCTGTGGGTTTGGGCCGCATTCTGGTCATGCTGATATTGTTCACCGCCGCCCTGCCAGGCTGGGCGGCCGGTGAGCATCAACAGCGCTTGCAGGTTGAGATCGCTGTTTTGTATGGCGACACCAGAATGCTGCTTGACCCCGCAACCCCGCCACTACGGCGTCAGGGTTTGCGCCAGCGTATCCGCAGCAGCCTGGGTACCCTCGGAATACTGACACGTTATGCCATTCAGGATGGTGCATCGTCACCAGCGGTATTAAAAAAACAGATCACTGATTTACGCCAGCTTTTTGGCACAGACAAGCTCCCCGCATTCGCTCGGCTACTGCAACAACTCAAAACCAGCCAGCCGTTGGATATTTCCGGGTTCTTACCGCTCACGCCAACACCACTGCGCCTGCGTACCGGTCAATCGATTTACCAGAACCTGTGCATGGGCTGCCATCTGAATCCAGACAAGGCTCAACCCAACCCGGCCCCGAATCTTTTCTCCATGGCCAAAACCTTACCCAGGGATGAGTTTATTGCGCGGGTGCTGGGAGGTATCCATGGTGTCCCTCTAACCTCACTGGAAAATCCGTTTACCAACGAAGAAATCATCAGCATGACCGCCTATTTTCGCCAGGGCCCACCCGCTCAATAAGCTACCTAATCCAGCTCAACCTTGGTCTGGTTCGCCACTGGAACAAGATTAGGCGGCAGCCAGCGTAAATGCATCCGCGTAAATATCCTGCATTGCAGCGCCGGTCAAAAACGCCTTTTTCCTGGCGATTTTTACCATGTCCGGATTGCCGCATATGAACACGCGCCATCCTGTCAATTTTCCGGTATCCGCCAATGCCAAATCCAGGGCTCGGCCTTGAGCATAGCCGGCATCCGTAACCGCTTCGCCGGAAATGCAGGGCGTATAGCTGAAATTGTCATGACGATCTGCCAGTGCGCGCAGTTCATTGACCAGATACAGTCCACGTGCATCCCGACTGCCATGATAAAGGCTGATTGGCCCGGTGTGGCCTTGTTCCAGCGCATCACGGGCTATGCCATACAGAGGAGCGAGCCCTGAGCCGGTTCCAATCAGCAAAATGGGCTGATCCATCTTGTCCGGCACATAAAAACAGTTGCCTGCAGCTGCGCTGATTTCGACAATATCACCTGCTTTAAGTTCCTGGTGCACCCAGTTGCTTACCCGCCCATCGGGTACTTTACGGATATGCAAGGTAAGATGTTTATCCTGCGTGGGTACGCTGGCCAGCGAATAGCTGCGCCCTATTGTGGCATCCTTGAATAGATTGATAAATTGCCCGGCCCGGTAATCGATCGGGGCTTCACAATACAATCCCACGCTAATGATTTCATGGTTGAGCGGCTTGATGCTCTGCACGACCACTTGCTTGCGTGCAGTACCTGCCGCCGGCAGACTGACCTCCATGTCTGCCTGGGGACGGCAACTGCAAGCAAGAAAATAATTCTGTATTTTCAGCGTTTCTTTCAGTCCGTTTTGCGAACCAGCCGGCAGATCGCCGGATACCGCCTGCATCATGCAAGTCTGACATATTCCGTTACGGCAGGAGGATGGAATGGGTACGCCATGTCCTGTCAATGCATCAAGCACCGACTGATCTTCAGTACAGTGATAAGTGTTGCCGTTGAAAGTCAGATTGGGCATGGCATTTCTCCTGGTGATTTTTCGATTATTTACCGAGAACGTCGTTGCGCGTTGTTTCGCATAGTGCTGCCACCTCAGCGATGTACTGTTGCGAAACATTGAGTTCCTGCAAAGTCGCAGCAAGGTTTTCGACTACCGCATCGAAATGGGCATCGTTCAGGCCTTTTTTCACCAGATGTGCATGGCCGCGCCGCATATCCAGTCCGCTATACTGATTCGGCCCACCGAAAGCCATGGTCAGGAATGCCTTTTGTTTGGCTGCTTGACGATCCATGTCAACATCGTCAAAAAAATCGCTAATGCGATCATCACTGAGTACCTTCCGGTAAAAAATATCAACTGCCGCATCCACTGCACCTTCGCCACCCAGCTTATTAAATAACGCATCATTCATTTGAATACCTTCACTGTCATTGAACTCATTAACATATATATTAAATATATGTTTTAGCCAAAAATAAAGGGCTGTTCGCCCTTAAATATATATATACAATCGACGATGTATATGAGCACATACTAATATGCAACCGGTCCCATGTCAAAAGAAGTATGCTAAAACGTATAATTCAATCTCGACAATGCCAGGCACACACCATGCAACTCACTCAATACACAGATTATTCTTTGCGAGTACTCATATACCTCAGCTTGATAGAGCCTGGGAAATTGGGAACCATCAGTGACATTGCGGGATTCTACGGCATTTCACGCAACCACTTGGTCAAGGTGGTGCACAATCTTGCGAATAATGGATTCATACATACGATACGCGGCAAACATGGTGGCATGCGACTGGCGCGCCCTGCTTCCAAAATCACCCTCGGTGAGGTAGTACGCCTGACTGAATCGAACTTCGACATCGCGGAATGCTTCAACAAAACTACCAACAATTGTGTGATCACGCCCGTCTGTGTGCTCAAATCCATCCTGGGTGAAGCGCGCAGTCTTTTTTTGCAAGAGCTTGATCGCCACACCATTGCTGATGCTGTGACTAAAAAAACCGTCCTGTCAAAACGTATTCATCTCCACTTGCCCCACGCTACACGACCACTGCCTGCAGGCTGAGGCAACACTTCAAACTGGTGTAGCCGCGTGCCGGTGAGTGCCAAAATATTTCTGGTGTGCCAGCGCCTCATACAGTGGGGGGGTGAGCAAGTTGGCAATGCGGCTACTGATCAGCGCCGTAGCCATCAGCGGGAGCACCAAGCCACCGCCGTTGATCATTTCCATCACAATAATGAAAGAGGTCAGCGGGGATTGTGTGACCGCAGCCAGATAACCCACCATGCAGATCGCCACTAATGCCGAGGGTGAAGTGCCGGAAAAAATCGCCGACATGACATGACCGAAACCTGCGCCTATGGATAGCGAAGGAGAAAATAAGCCGCCCGGAATACCGGTAATGTAGGACAGCACCAGCGCGAGCATTTTAGTGATTGGATATAACAGGCCTGTCGTGTGCGGCTCATTCAGCAGCAACGCACGCGCCTGATCGTAACCACTCCCCCAGGTATCGCCACCAGTGGCAATGCCGAGCAGCGCAATCAGCAGACCAAGACCGCCTCCCCACAACAGCGGCCGGCTTGCCCGAACATCGCGCAATTTTTTCGGAATCCAGCGCGTTTGCTTCAGTAACAGCAGATTGAACACCCCGCCAGCCGCGCCGCACAACACCGCGGCAATGACCACCGGCACCGCGAAGGATATGGGAAACATATTCGGCGCGCTGATTTGGCCAAAGTACAGATAATTTCCTGCCAGGGCCAGCGACACAAGGCCGGAAAACACAATTGCGGTGATCAGGGTGCCGTTCGTCCGCGCCTCGAAACTGCGCGTGATCTCTTCAATCGCAAACACAATGCCCGCCAGGGGGGTATTGAAAGCGCCGGACAACCCCGCGGCTGCGCCCGCCAACAACAAATTGCGTTCCAGCCGTGCGCTGGAGCGCGGATAAAAGCGCCGCATCTCATACATGACCGAAGCACCCACATGCACTGTCGGTCCCTCACGTCCGATGGTCAGGCCACCCAGCATGCCAAGCAGACCGACCCCGATCTTGCCAATGATGATACGCAAACCGAACAGCTGCGGAACCAGGAGACGGCGCCCCGGCGCATGCAGCGCTGCAATCACCTGGGGAATACCGCTACCTTCGCTGCCATCGAAATATTTTCTGGTCAGCCAGACACACGCGGCAGTCAGCGTGGGGGTGATCAGCAACGCGAGCCATTCGCGATCGGCGATCCAGCGGCCGAACTGTGCTTGCACGTCATTTGCCCACTGGGCAAACAGCACTGCCAACAGACCTACCAGTAATGCGCCTACCCAAAAAAAACCGTAGCTCAGCCACAAATGCCGCAGTTTGCGGCGGGTCAGGCGGAATATAGCGGCAATACGATGGTGCAGCAACATGTAGGCGGGTGATTTGGTTTGAGTGGGAATTATACCAGCGCGGGGTTGGCAGCGAGGGAAGCCCGCGAGGGCGATTTGTGAACATGGATTTGAGCGACTCGGCATGACGCGCTATGCGGTCCACCGCCACCCTGAAATACAAATAAGCCCGGCCCGGATTACGTACGCACACCGTATCACATCAGCATGGGTTATCGCGGTTAATGTTGTTTGAACTGCTTCAACTGCTGTTCCACGAATGCCAGCAACTCGGGGCTGAGAGAATTACTCGCCTTGGCTCTGAGAAATGCTTCCTGCGCTTCCGCCTGGTGATTTTCGCCCAGCAATGAGATACCCATCCCCATCAACCAGACGCCGGATCCGGGAACCTTGCGCAGCGCCAGCACATAATGCTCCACTGCTTCTTTGTTGCGTCCCTCGCGCTGCAACAGGGCCGCCAGAAAGGCCTGATAGTCGGGCTGCTCCGCAGCAAAAGGCAAGCTGCGCTGCAGCGTCTTCAGGGCACCCTGGGTATTCCCCTGTTCTACTTGCAGACGTGCCATGATCATGGCCAGGCCGGTTTGGCCAGGATTGAGCTTCAAGCCATCCTGCAGACTGCGCTCGGCCTCACCGTACCGCTTGCCGGCCACCAGCACACCTACCAGTGTTTGCCGCGCCGCCGTATTGCCGGGGTCGAATTGCAGCACGTTACCGAGGGATTCGATCGCTTCCGGCGTGCGTCCCTGCTGCAGCAAGGATATGGCTTTGCCATATTCGTTTTCGGCTCGCTGTTGCGGTGTAATTTCCTTGATCTGTTTAACAACCGGCATAGCCGCAGATGTTTCTTTTGGCCTGGCGTCTTCCCGGTCGCCAGATACGGAGGGCATCTGTGCCGGTGTAACCGCCTCTGGTTTTACGGTATTCGGGATGGGTTGAGACAATGCAGAATTGGCCACAACCGGAACGGGTGCAATGGGGTTTGGTTTAGTGACTGCCGGCGCAGCCGTTTCTGGCAATGGCCTTTTTTCCGTTGATTGCAACTGGGCAGTGGCAAGCTCCTGGACTGCGCTGAGCTGCATGGCCAGTTTCAAATCGGTGGAAGAATGCTGATTGGAGACAGGTGTTAGTCCGGATTGCTGCGCCGGACGTACGTCCGCGTGAATTTTTGCCTGCGTCAGCTCGCCTGTTACTGTGTTGACCGGCGTCACGACATTCACAACCCTGGAGGATGGCCACACCCTCCAGACAACCAGGCCAGTCACCACCACCAGGGTCACCAACAACATTACCCACCATGCAGGGTGTATCCGGCTACGTGCCGGGACTGCCCTGAGATGCGCAGACATCGATGCATCCCCGGTTCCTGTGGAGTGCCGGTTTTCCAGATCCTGCAGCATTTTATTGATCACGCTCATCGCAGTACCCATCCCAATGCGCTGCCGGCAATCAGTAGCATCGCAACGATCAACCACCAGCGCCACCCATTATTTCTGGCTGACCCGGTATCTTTTGCCGCGGCACGTACATGGCGTGCTCCTACCTGTTGTCTGCCTTCGCCATAGGCCAGCATCAGCGCCTTATGCGACATGATATTCACCAGCCGTGGAATGCCGCCGCTCGCCATATACAATTGCCTTATCGCACCACGGCTAAACAGACGGCCGCCTGCGTATCCAGCCACATTAAGACGATGCGAAAGATAATAATCCATATCGTCGCGCCGCAACGGGCCTAGATGGTAATGGAAAGTAATGCGCTGGTTCAGCTGGCGAATTGAATCCTGCTGCAATTTCTGGTTGAGCTCCGGTTGCCCGAACAACACGATCTGCAGAAGCTTGCGCTTTTCCGTTTCCAGGTTGGTCAGCAGGCGGATTGCCTCCAGGCTCTCCAGCGGCATCGCCTGGGCTTCATCCAGACACAACACCACTTGCTTACCCTGCCGGGCAAACTCCAGCAGTGCCCCGGTCAGTGATTTGAGCAAATGATGCTGGTCGACATCCGGCTTCAAAACGATACCCAACTCATCCGCAAGCGCCAGAAGCAAGGCATGGGGAGTCAGGTAGGGATTGGGAATATAGGCGGTAACAAAGCGCTGTGCCGGGTTGCCCGGCTTTGCGCCCCGTTCCTGATCCGGTCCACTATCCGAAACAACAGCAGCACCGTGGTTCATGTTAATGCTCGCCATGAACTGTCGGCATAACAGCGTCTTGCCTGTGCCCACTTCACCGGTGATTTTGATAAACCCTTCACCGTGCCTGATGGCGATCAACAGGGTATTCAGTGCTTCCTGATAATCGGTGCAGGCAAAAAAGAAACTGGTATCCGGTGTGATGCCGAAAGGTGCTTCACGCAAACCGAAATGGGCAAGATACATACTCAGTGCTGGCCCGTTGTCCCCATGCTCGATCCATCCTCAAAAGTATTGCCAGGCCGCAATTTCTGGATACGCTCGCGGCTGTTGAGAATATCCTGTCCCCAGTCACTGTCACCCTGCACCACCGTTGTCTTCAGCAGAATCACCAGTTCTCGCTTCTGGCTGACGCGGTTGGTGTTGCGGAACAGTGATCCGAATACCGGCACCTCGCCGGCAACCGGCACTTCGGAGCGATCATCGGTCATGGATTGCCGCATCAATCCGCCTATGGCGACGATGCTGCCATCCTGAACGCGCACCACGCTATCCGTCTCGGACACCGCGCTGGATGCCAGCGGAAGATTCAGCGAACCCAGCGTACCGCCAAGATTAATTGTTTTGAGATTCTCGGTGACCAGGCTCACCGAAGGATGGATATGTAAAATAATCTCGCCGTCTTCGGAAATCTGTGGCGTCACATCCAGCGCAATGCCCGAGAAAAATGGCTGCAGCGTCACGTTAGGCGTAGTCGTGGTCGCAGTGCCCGTGACCGTGGTCGAGCTTACGTTGGTGACGAAAAAATCATCCGTGCCCACTTTAAGCACCGCCATCTGGTTATTCAGCGTGGCGATACGCGGGCTGGACAACACATGCACCGTACCCTGCGTATTCAGGAACGACAGCAGCGCGGCAAAATTACTGGTCTGATAGGCCAGACCGAACAGACCATTGGCGGCCGTTGCTGCACTGGCCGTCGCAATATTTGCCAAGCTAGAACCCGGCGTCGCTGCAAGAGTGGGGCTGGTCAGAGCACCATTCGCACTCAGCGACGTTCCTGGTGCCACCGAACCTACCGACAATCCAGACCTGAATGCCGCCCAGTTAATACCTGCCTGATAACCGCTATTGAGTTGCACCTCGATGATCTTGGCTTCCAGCATGACCTGACGGTCAACCGATAACTGCGTGGCTTTCAGATAATTCTGCACATGCCGTAATTCATTGGGCATCGCGCGAATCAGCACCACACCCGATTGAGGGCTCACCACCACCTTGCGGCCATCTTTATCGCCGATGATTGCCGTCAACGAGTTTTTCAATTCGCTCCAGAAATCGGTTTCAGTGTCGGTCGTTATTTTGCTGGTTTCGAATGCACGGCTGGTCGGCGCGCCGGTGGTCGTGGTCGTACCGCCGGGTGTAGTCGGCCCGGTAGACGATGAGTTGCTTACAGAGCCGGAAATCACGCGGATATCGGAAGCGCCTTTACGCTGGCCGCTGATATAGTTCAGCTTGAATACCCGCGTCTGCATGGTCAGCGGCTGAATGAAAATACGGGTACCTTCCACCTTGTAATCGTAGCCGTAGAGCTCACGGATGGCGTCCAGTGCTTCAAATACGGTAACGTTCTTGAGATTGACCGAGATGGTGCCGCTTACCTCAGGGTTGATCAGCATGCTGTAACGGGTACCCGACACGATCCCCAGAAATACCTGTGTGGCCGGCGCATCGCTGACGACCAGGTCGAATCTTTGCTCGGGTGGTTTATTGACCTTGGGCATTTCAATTTTAAGCGCTGGCAAAAGAGCCGCATTCACCGCTCCCTGGGGGGCTGGCTTTACCTGCGCTGCAGCCGCCGTGCTGAGTTCGGTATTGATTTCCTTGAATGTGGAATTATCCCGCGCACCCATATTGGCACATCCAGTGAGCGCCAGCGCCGCCAGGCCCAACAAGACTGGTAAAACCCAAGCCATCTCCCGTGTATCGTGAGTCTGCGATTGCATGGATATCATTCGTTTCTGCATTTTTTCTACCTTTTTGCCTGCCGGGACGATCAGTGTTTATGGTGCTGACTGCGCATGAGGATACGTTTTCCGACATCAGGAAATAGTTTCAATGTCTGCAAACCACTGCCGCTTTTCAAAATGACTTCGTCTTCGCTAATCCTGACTACTCGCGCGTCGCCCAACTTCTCCCCGATTGTGAAACGCTGACCACTGATGATTGCCGAACGCTGGTGTGCCGAAATAAGCACGGATTGTAACTGGGGACCGCTTGTCACCAGCGGTCCCGCGTTTCCTGGAGATAAATCGGCCGGTGGACGCGTCGGATCCTGCAGTTCTCCGCTGGCGCAGGCCAAAGGCGCAAACAGACACGCGCACACAAAATAGCCAAGCGCGGCGAAACGCCGGTGCTTAACCCGCTTTCGTTGACCGATTTGCCGAATGATCGCATTCATAGCGCCAGCCATGCTTTATCCATACTCAAGGTGTACAACCGCAAGGTAAGCGTCTCCTTGGGATATTGATCCACATCCAGATCTGCCTTACCCCAGAACATATGCCAGGGTAGCGCCTCTATCTCAGACAGATAACGCAATAGATCCAGATAGCTGCCTTCCACCGTAATTTCGACCCCGTGTTTGTAGACAAGATTTTCCGCGGAACCTGGTTTCACCTGAGCCGGTTTTTCTGCTTCGCCTGCCACCTTGCCGGCGGACTTCGTTTCCGGTTCTCCCAGAGAGGTGACCGGCAGTGTTTTCAATGACACCAGGTGTAATGACTTGTTGTGCCGCAAAATGTCTTGCAGCAATACCGGCATTCGCTGCGGCGGCACCAGACCGCTTTGTATGTCTGCGAGCGTCTTTCCGGTTTGCTCATACTGCCCCCGCAAGTGGGTCAGCCGCGCGCGCAGGGCAACATCAGGATCGGCATTCCAGGTCTTCACCAGCGTCTGGATTTGCATCTCCATTGCGTTGGATTTTTCCTGTGTCCGGGTAATCTGTTGCTGCAGTTTTTTGTGCTGCGCCAGCAATGGGTCGATTAGAACAGTATTCACCAATACGACCAGAATAACCGCAGCCGCAAGAAAAATCAGGGTGCGCTCGCGCAAACTCATTGCATCAACGCGGTCGGCCAGGCGTCTCCATTGTGCTTTCAATGCGCTCATTTGGCAGGCTCCGCTTCCATTTTGCGCAAACTGAACTCGATGTACGGGGGAATGGGTGCCGGTTTTCCATCCGCAGTTTTTTCAATCTCGGGCCGGTGCATTTCCAGCATACTGAATGTCTTGCCTGCCAGTACCGGCTCTTTTTTCAAATGATTGATGAACACAGGCACCAGCTCAGGCTGCAGGGTTCGGCCATTAATCGCCATATCGCTCCCCGTACCCGATACGTGGAACCCGGTGATCCACAATCCGCTCAGCGTCTGCCGGGACAACGCACGCAGATATTCCGAAAATCCCCTGGTATTGCCCAACTCACCTTTACCAAGCAGTTCAATGACCTGAGCCCGCGCCATCACCTGCCCATCCATCTGCGCAATCTCGTCCTGCAACAATTTACTCGGGTGGCGCGGACCAAAAGCAGCCGACGTTTGCGCCAGGCGCAATTGGGTAGCCTGAAAGGATTTTTCGGCCTGCACGGACTGCTTTTCGAGTGCCGAAGTGCGATACCAGGCAAAACCGTAAACCAGCAGCGAACCCAGCAGAATAAGACCTAGCGCCTGCACCATGGTGACAGTGGAGAAATACTTCTCCTGCTTGCGGAACAGCGGGTTGTAAAGGTTGATCTGCTGGCTCACAGTACCTTTACCTCTTGTCGTAGCGCAGCGCCCAGCGCCATGAAATAACGCTGTTGCTGTGCCGGCTGTTCCAGCGCCGGCACCTTGGAAATATCCAGGACGGCATCCAGATTCAAGGTTTCAACCGGCATGTATAAATTGGCCGCCAGATATTCCTGCAAACCTGCATTACCATCACCCAATGGCGCAAGCACCAATTTGGCAACCGCAATAAACCGGAACTGCCTTTCAAAATGATCGAACGAGCGCTGCAGCTCCAGCGTAACCCGGTCAAAACACGCATTTTTCTGATCGATATCACCCTGCTGCAATTGCTCCAGCGTCACGTCAAAACGCCGCGACAGATACAATTCGCCGGTATAGGTGATCGTGAGCAAGGCACCTGCACTATCAAAGGACAGCAATGCCAGACCACGGTCTTGCGGCTCCAGCAGGGCGGAAATATTGCGTTGCGCCATTTCCGGGATATCGATTACCCGCAACGGGATTTTGACTTGCTCGAATAACGTCTGACGTTGCTTGATAAATGGAGAGTGCCCTACTACTGCATACATGGCGCCTTTGCGCTCAGGCGCATTTTTATCACCCGGGATATCCAGCACATCAATGGTCGCATCATCGATGTGAAAATCCAGCAGGTCCTTCAAACGCCAGCGAATTGCCGTTTTGAGCTCTTCCTGGGGCACGTTGGGCGTATCCACGGCTAACAGCTTATACTCCCCCTGGTTAAGCAAATTCGTGCACTCATAACTATCCGTGCGCAGTTCTCTGGACAGTTTTTCCAAGGTGGCATCAACTTGCGTTTTCTCAATGGCATAAAACGCAACCAGCCCGACCTGGGGCTGAGCTGCTGGTATAGGCGTGATATGCGCCATATAAATACCATCCCCCTGAATATTGATGGACAACCAGCCGGCAATTTTTGTTGTTTTCGAGAATAGACGCATGCCCATAGCCATTTGTAAAATTCACTTGAAATTAAATCAATAAGCCATTGTTGTCAATTGGCTTTTGTCTTTTTCTGTTTCAGTTTATCCAAATCGTCATTTCTACGCTTTGCTTTAACCAGCATTCTCAATGACGCGCAGCTTGCCAGGTTTAATACATTTCCCGCATATAAATAAATTCATTCGCGTTTTTATACACACCGAATGTCGCGCGTCCCAGCGGGTTCTGGTTATAGTTTGTGCCTGACCATTTGCCTTGCAGATACGATTGATTGGCTGCCGTGACAGGCTGTTGGGTGGTCGGCAATGGCGCCACGCATGTCAATCCGGTGGCAGTCGCACCCAGGTTCACGGTAAGGTCTACACTGCCATTATTACCTGCGCCCGGTTTCACCAATTTCAGATTGCCGCTTTTCCCACTACTCAGACGGCCGCTCACAGAAATGGCTGTCTTGCAGGGACTCAGGTTCGTCAAATAATTACCCATGGCAATGTTGGTGGCAGTGATGGTCGTGCAACTGTCTGCCGTATTGGTGACAAACACATTTCCATTCCAGTATTGCGCTTCGACGGGAATCGGCAAATCCAGCAATTCCGAACCAAATGCGTTGCTGAGCCTCAACCTTCCATAGCGGAACAGGTTGCCGGAATCGAAAGCAATACCGCTTCCCGCGCCATTGAATACGGCGGGGGTTGTCGTGCTGATGGTGCCGTTTCCTGTTACCAATGCTTCGCTAGTGTCGCTGACACTCAGATTCAGCGAAATATTGGCGTTGAAAGGTGCCTGCGGTGTGGTCAGGCTACGCACATAGGCGAGCAGGTCAGTGCCGTTGACGTTTTCGCTGCCGGTACCGTTATTGCTGGATGTCACCGTCGGCAGGGTCGTCAGGCCGGTATCCAGCGTCCCTGACGGACTGGTGTAGGTGTAGGCAGCCGTCGGACGCCACAGGCTGCCGCTGTAGTTCTGTGTCGTGGCACCCGCGGTGTTCTGGGCGGTGATCAAGGCCTGCGGCGGTGTCTTGTAACCAAAGCCCTGGCCAATATAGGTAAAGGAGCGTGAGGTGCAGGTAGCATCGTTGAAGGTCAGGAACGCAGGCGTATTGCCTGTCGTTACACTGAAATGATCGGGGACAAAACGGCCTACGACAAGCGGGCTGGAACATATGTACAACCCGGCGCAACTGGCCGACGTGCCATCTCCCGCATCGACACTGGCAAAAGTCATGTCCTGCAATTGCAGGGTAAATGCGCCTGCTTCGGTGTAACCAGCACTTGATGAGCTGAAAACACCACCTACGGCGGCAGCCCCCCCCACCGTGAAGATGCCGAAACTGGTTGTACAACCCGAGCCGGAGCAGGCGGTCAGATTGGCCGACGGAATACCCGTGTAATTAGCGGTCACTCCCGGTGTCGCAAGTGCATTGATCGCCGTCGCAGTCAGGCTAAATGGTTGTCCGGCTTTATGCACATTCCCGCCAGTTGCACCCATATTATTCAGACTACGAGTGGTACCGGCACTCTGCCAGTTGGCGTCGGTCACGCTGAAGCCGGAAAAACTGGCCGGACGAATGGCGAAGTTGTCGGTTGAGCAGCCCACCGCCGTGGGGGTGCCGGTAGCCGGATAAGTAATGCGTACCCTCACGTTGCGCCAGGCGTTGTTTTCCTGAAAAGAGACCGTCTTGCGCCCATTGTCGGTTAGCGCAAAAACCGGATTCGAAGCCAGGGTTTGTATTGTTGGCCAGGCCGCATTACAGCCGTTCGCATCCAGCGCGCCGCCCGCGCTGCTATTCAGCAGTTCCACTTTTACTACGCCGGTGAACGTGGTCAGGATGGCGTTTTTGGCAGTATTGAGCGCGATCAGATCAAGATTGAACGGGGAACCGGCTATCTTGGTCTGGATGAAGCCGGTGGTTGCGCCCGCCACGGTCGCGGTGTCGTAGGCATTGAACCCGCCCGGCGGTGGCACAGCACCGCTTTCCGGCGTGCCCAGCGTGGCGGGGACCACGCTCCATTCCACATCGTCAACCAGAAACCAGCTTTTATATTGGTTGAAATTGTCGACCCTGATTTCCAGCGTAACCGCTTTTCCTGCTACCGAACTCAAACTCGCCGAACAAAGCGTCCAGGGCTCCTGCCTGCGGTCGTAAACGGCGCTCATGCCCAAAGTGTGATTGTCGGATTTGGTGCCGTTATCCCAATCGTTGTAATAGCCATAGCCCGGATTTTTATTCGAAGCTGAATTGGTACTGTAGTTAGGGCCGAACGGGCAAGTGGAATAATTGTTTAACTGAGGGCCAGCTATATCCAGCAACACCGCCGAATTGGACGGATTAAGCAAGCGCACGCGGATAAAATCATAATAGGATGTATTGCCATTGACGGCGCTGTCCCACCCTTCGGGCTTGAGCTGAATATTGAAGGTACCAGGATTGGTCGCAGGCACGGTAAAGCTCCTGGTTAGCGTGGCGCTACCGCCACTATCCGCATTGGAGCGATAGCCCATCAAATAGGAATACTGGCCTGTATTGGGATTACCGTCGGTATTGAATGGACTCGGGCTGCCATTCGGGTCGGACACGCCCACCGTCTCTGCCGGGCGCATCTGGATATCCATGCCGTTATTTGAACGTGTCGAAGCCGACCAGCCAGCCGGTGTGGCAGTACCCGTCGCACCCACTTCAAAATTTCCGTTGATAGGTGGTTGCGGATTCGCCGCCTTCAGGCCATTGGCCACGATATCGAAATACAGGTAATACGTCGCCGGCCCCGCATCCTGCAAAATGAAGCGTACTTCGCCACGGCCATTGCCTGTCGCATCGGTGGCACCGGCATACACTGTATCGGTAAATTCCTGCGTGGCGCTCAGCGTTATGCCGTCCGCACGTGTTATGCGGGGTGAGTTGACATCGAACGTACCCGCGACGCCCAGCGTCGTCAGCAGGGCATTGAAATCCACATCCACCTTGATGGTGCTGTTGACGCTGGCCCCGGCGGGCACATTGATCGGCACACGATAATTCCAGGCAGCATTAAACCAGGCAGCAGAGGCCACAACCGGCATCAGAACCATCAATATCCCGAGCAGGCAGGCACGAACTGTCCCCGGCCTCGGCATGGTGTGAAGCATGCGGAAAAATCTGTCCTTCATTTTGTTAGTGATTGCCTGCATGGTTATTTACCCAGCGTTGCTTGCAATTGCCGTTCCACATAAGTTGCGCTGCCCAGCGTCCCCTGGCTTGCGGTGGAAATGATCTGATACATGTTCACCGTGTTGCCGCCTTCCGTAGTGGAAGGGAACGAATTGCACTGCACTACGATACTGAACCCGGCCTGCGTCCCGCCAGCTGTTAACGTTGTGCTGGGTGAACAAGTTGAATTGCGCAGCGCTTGATAGGCGCCCCACTCGATACCGGTACGCGCTGCCTGATAGGCGCGCGTGCCTTGCACATCCTGAGCAGAAGTAATGTGCTGCACACTGGAGAAAGTCAGCATGAATGCACCCAGTGCTGCCAGCACGACCACCAGAAAAATTGCCGCCACGATGGCAAAGCCGCGCTGGGCTTGTCCGGCACGCTGGATGACGTTCGATATATTGCGCTCAGGGAACATTGCTGACATGCACCTCGTAATACAAGCTCACGCTTTCGTTGCTTTGGGTGACCTGCAGCCAGGCCGAAACCAGACCCGCACGCTGGGTAATCACCTGCGGATCGTAGGTAAAGTTGCACCCGCTTACATTCTTGGCTAGCAACGCACTCGGCGTACCGGAAGGAAAGCTGGTGGGCTGACTGGTCTGGATGGAATAATTCCAGTAACGGGTGAGCGTCCCGGTGCCGTTGCCACTGGCGTCCGTCCCCACTCCGGCGCAGACGTAGGAGACCGGGTAGGAAATAATCTGGAAACGATTGGCGGGTGAAGCGAACGGAAACTGGAAGGAATTGATCGTGACCGTATTGCCTCCGGCGGTCATCGGGCTGGTATTGACGGCAGGTTGTTGATAGGCGTCTGCACCCGGTATACCCAGGTTATACACAGCGACCAGGTTCATTTCGCCTGGCACCTTGGCCACCGGCGGGCCCAGCACATCAAAGGTCGTCGTAGGCTGGGTGAAATCCAGCACATTGCCGCCGCCGCTATTATCCACCGCGGCGCGATAACGCCCGCCGCCGCTGGTTTGCAGAAACTCCAGATAATTGCCTCCGCTCACGCGCACGCTGTTCGGCAACGCCAGATGCAGGTCGCGCGAGATGCGGCGCTGGGCCGTATCCGTAATATCGGTCAGTTCGGCACGCCGCGCCGAGTCGAAATAGCCCTGCACCGGCGCGCGGATGAACACCGCCACCATCCCGGCGATGATGCCGGTGATGGTGATCACGATTATCGCCTCGATCAGGGTGAATCCGCGTTGGGTTTTGGTCATGGCTGTCATCATTTCGTCATGGCACCGCATTCGGCGCATAGCGGAAACGATAGCCGGTAAGAGAGATATCCGTGTTGCCGGAAACCACCCGTACATCGATTTTCAACACGTCGTTAGGATTGGTCACGGAAGGAAAGCTGGAGCCCACCTGTGTGATACTGACACTTGCCGTGTAGGCACCCAGCCCGGTAATCGGACTACCGGTAATATCCACAATGGGTGACATGGAGAAGTTCGTGTAATCGGATACGTTGTTGGCATTGCGCGGGCTGTTTACCCGCGCCGTTGCTGGCAGCGTATCCTCCGAGCCACCTACACCACCGGTACAGCCACTCGCACTGCTCGCGGTCAGCGCCAGCGGATCAGTGGGAAAGCAGTAGGTAAACGGCTGCAACTCGATCTCTTCCAGCAAGGCCTCGGCTATCGCCAGCGCCTGCTTGCGCACCATCGGGTCGGCACTATGCTGCGTGGTGATATTCATCACCGACAATACCCCCGCCACCGCGACGCCGACGATGATGATGAACATCACCAGTTCGATCAGCGATAAACCTGCCTGCCGGGTACGGTTAGGGGTGAACATAACCGGTGTCCTGCTCGATAAAAATGCTACCCGTTGCACCGGCCACCTGTATGGATGACGGTGGCGAAATGGCCTGCCCGAGCGCATTAAACTGGAAATTGGTCGGTGTAGCGGCAAAAGCCACACTACCGCGCGCTGTGATCTTGAAAGGGCTGGTGCCAGTCGGCCCAGCCAAATCCCGGTCGCAAGTCGATGAATCCGGGAACGAAGCCATGGTGAGAATAACGGTGCTTGGACTGAAGGCCACGCACACCGTGCGGCGCTGGGCAATCGCGGCTTTCTGGGCATAGCGCAATGCGGCCAACGTCTCATCATTGAACCCGCGGCTGTCAAAAGTTTGGCGATCAAAAAAACGCGGGATGGCCGCCACGGCGAGTATGCCGATGATGACCATGACTACAATGAGCTCGATGAGGGTAAAACCGGAAACTGATTTGACGGACATACGGAGACCGGTTTGCCGGGGCAATGATTTAAGTTGCATCAGCATATCAGCCCATCAATCCCATCGCTGCCTGTCCCGGAGAAAGCGTTGACCAGCTAAAACGTGTAGGGCGCATTAGCCCTAAGGGCATAATGCGCCGGTACTTTGGTGAGAGTATTTGTGTATAGCTCCCATGCGGCGCAATACGCTACGCTATTGCGCCCTACGCGTGCTATACGCAGCGAAATATGCACAGGATAAACTTGCACTTCCGAATCTTCGCCCACCACATACGGGGGATAAATTCTTGCGAATCTATCCCCCGTTCCCTACATTAAATACCGATAATGTTTACAGTTGCAGTAGCGCCACCATTAGTTTGGGTCACCGTGCAGCTATTGTTACCTGCTACCAACGTGGTCGCATTCAGCGTATATCCGTTAGGAATACCATCTTGCAGTATTGCAGTAGCAGCCGTGCTGCAAGTAAGTCCGACAGTGGCCGTAGTTTGTGCGTTTGCGCTATTTGCGCTACGCGCGGCATAATTGATAGCACTGGCTGAAGCTATCGCGCCAACCACCCCCTGAAGAGCCGCAGCATTTGCATCAGCACTCATATTGATAAATTTTGGCAGCGCCACTGCTGAGAGAATCCCCAAAATCACGATCACTACCACCAGTTCGATCAAGGTGAAACCTGCCTGTACTTTACGCATCATTCAACTCCTTCAATTTTTGAATAAAAATGTTCCTGAATACAACTGAGCAATTAACGTGCCTGCGGATAAATCATGTTTATTAACAGCCACCAGTCGCCGGGGTAATGATAGGAGCCACCGGGCCTGTGGTTGCAGCGGTATAGGAAATACTGCAACTAGCCGGCGTGGTGGCGCCGTTGATCGTGACCACTATCGGATTGGTAGCAGTAGCGCCCGGCGTAATGGTTACCGCATCGTTAGTCGCATCCAATTGGGCCGCCGCAATAATGCCCGCTGTCGTTGCCGCCGGATATTGGTTGACCATATTAATGTTGAGACCATCCATGTTGGCCGTACCCGCGGTGGCTGTACACGTAGGAGCAGCATTCGTGGCCAGATCCACCATGCAACTGGCGCGAGCCAGTGCGGAAGCCGCTCTGATCGATCCGTAAATCGCCTGTGCCTTGGCGATACGCGCCTGGGTCTGCAGGTTGATGTAGCGCGGCAACGCCGTCGCCGCCAGAATCCCGATAATGGCGATGACGACGACCAGCTCGATTAAGGTAAAACCGCGATTGCTTTTACTCATTTTTCTGCCCTCCGTGTCCCGCCATTCAAATAGCGGTGAAATAATTTCGTGGTTACCGATCAGCACAAACCATGCCAATAATTAGTGTTCATTCTGCGGAACTACCTTGATCAGGGTGACCCCTTGTACTTTGGCCACGGAGCCTGCGCTAGCAGGGGGGCTTACCATCCCGGCAACCCGGAAACGAAGCGCCGCTGCGTGGGCAGGGTCCGTGGTAAAAATACCATTGCGACCTGGCTTATAGATTAGCTCGTGTCGCCGCGTATCAAAATACCAAGCATTGCGGGGAATTGCGTGCTGTTCCGGGTTTTGAAATGCCCCGATATAATTAGGTGGTGGTGCCGCGAGCCATTTTATGGGGTTTTCATTTAGCAGACCAGCCATTTTGTCGGCTTTTCCCTCTATCATCAGTTCCGCCACTTGCCAGCGCAGTCCGCTACGCATGTTGATGACAGTCATCTCCATGGAAGTTTTTTCTGCCAGTGCCTGATAACCCAGAAATCGATCATAGAGCAGCAGAGACAACACGCTGACCAGCAAAATGATGCCCAGCAGTTCGAACAGGGTGAAACCGGCCTGCCTTTTCATAACCAAAACAACTGACGCGGGGCGGCAGAATATGCCACGCCGTACGGTTTTCATTTATGCAGCGCGACCTTGCCGAGGTCCCAGATCGGCAGGAATACGCCCAGGGCCAGGATCAGAACGATGATACCCAGGCCCACGATCAGGATGGGTTCAATTTGCGACGACAGGGTTTTGAGCTCGTAATCCACCTCGCGCTCGTACATTTCGGCAATTTCTTCCATCAGGCTGTCGAGCTCGCCGGTTTCTTCGCCCACGGCCACCATTTGCAATACCACCGGCGTAAACACGCCGGCCGTGACGGCGGTGCGCAGGATGCTTTCGCCCCGCTCGATACCATCGCGCATCTGGGTGACCCGGCTGGCGATATAGGCGTTGTCGACTGTTTGCGCCACCACATTCAGGCCCTGCACGATGGGCACACCGCTCTTGCTGGCCAGCGCGAAACTGCGCGCGAAACGCGCCAGCGCGCCTTTCAGCAGTATCTTGCCTACAATCGGGAAGCGCAGCTTGAGTTTGTCCCAGCGGTAGCGGCCATTGACCGTAGCGATATAAGACTTGAATGCAAATCCGGCCCCAATCAGCATCAAGAGCATCAAGGGCCAGTACTTGACCATGAAATTGGAAAAGCCGATGAGTATCTGCGTCATCAGCGGCAGCTCGGCATTGAACCCGGCGTACACCTTGGCAAATGCCGGAATCACGAACAGGTTGATCACGGTAATCGCCACCGCCATGGCGATCACCACGAACATCGGGTAACGCAAGGCTGAACGTACCCGCTCGCTCATCAAGCGCTCGAATTCCAGATGATCGAACAAGCGCAGGAATATTTCTTCCAGACGTCCGGTCATTTCACCGACGCGTACCATGCTCAGATAAAAAGGCGAGAACACGTCCGTATGACGGCGCATGGCGGCAGAAAGCTCGCGGCCTGAATCCAGTGATTCGCGGATATCGCCCAGCACGCGTCCAAACGATTTGTTGATGGCGGATTCCTGCAGGCCTGCCAGTCCGCGCATGATGGGCACGCCGGCCTTGAGCAGGGTATACAGCTGGCGGCTAAATAACTGGACATCGATGGGGCGAATTTTTTCTTCGGTCAAACGCTCCCACCATCCACCTTCGCTACGCAAGGCCGGTTTTTTGGTCTCCGCGATTTCGAGCGGGGTGATGCCGGTATTGAAAAGCTGCTCTGCCACGGCACTGCTATCCGGGCTTTCCAGCACCCCCTTTACCAGTTCACCATGTGCATTGCGGGCTTTATAGGCGAAAAATGGCATGTTTAATCGTCGAACTGATTGCTGATGCGCATGGCTTCGGAAACGGTACTTCTCCCTGCGCCGGCCAGTGCCACAGCATGCCTGCGCAACGTCTGACCGGCCATTTGCGCCTGCGCTGCCTTCATGAAGTGTGCGTGGTCCTGATGGTTGGCGGCATCGGCCACGGCCTCCGTCATTTCCAGCATTTCATACACACCTGTGCGGCCACGGTAACCGGTACCACTGCAATGCGAGCAGCCACGCCCATGCAAAAACCGGTGACTATCGACCGCATCGCCCAATTCTGCCTTCAGCCATTCACGCTCGGTGGGTTTCAGCTGGTAAGGCTCGGCACAGCTCTCGCAAATAACCCGCACCAGACGTTGCGCCAATACGACCTGAATGGATGTGGCAACCATATAGCGCGGCACGCCCATATCCAGCAATCGAATCGGCGTGCTTGCCGCATCGTTGGTATGCAGTGTGGATAACACCAGGTGGCCGGTCATGGCTGCGCGCATACCGATCTGGGCAGTGTCCTGGTCGCGCATTTCGCCAACCAGAACGACATCCGGATCCTGACGCAATGCGGAGCGCAGCACGCGCGAAAAGGTGAGCTCGATTTTATCGTTGACCTGCACCTGGTTGATGCCGGGAAGACGATACTCGACCGGGTCTTCAACAGTAATCAGTTTTCTTTCCAGCGTATTCAGTTCTGCCAATGCGCCATACAGCGTAGTGGTTTTTCCGCTTCCGGTCGGTCCGGTCACCAGCACCAATCCGTTTGGACGGCGCAGAATGGCGCGAAATTTTTCCAGCATATTGCCGGGCATGCCGATGGTATCCAGCTTGAGTGTCGTACCGCCCTGGTTCAGCAGGCGCATGACCACTGATTCGCCATACTGCGTAGGCATGGTAGAGATACGCACGTCGATCTGCTGCTGCTTGACCTTGATGGCAAACCGGCCATCCTGGGGCAGGCGTTTTTCCGAGATATCCAGACCTGACATCAACTTGAGCCGCAGGGCCAGTGCCGAGGCAATCTTGATATCGGATTCGGTTTGCAAATGCAGCACACCGTCGATGCGGAAGCGAATCTGCAGGCTGCCTTCCTGCGGCTCGATATGGATGTCGGATGCCCTGACCTGCGTCGCATCATCGAACACCGATTGCAGCAGCTTGACCACCGGCGCCTCTTCGAGCCCGGCGGTTGCCCCCAGCGTACCGAAATCCACATAGCTGTCGCCCAGATCCTGTTCCAGCTCGCGGGCGAAGTCGGTGATCTCCTCTGTCTTGCGATAAATGCGATCGATGGTTTGCAGCAGCTCACCTTCGTTCACCACGGCGAGCTCGATATTTCTTTTCACGAAACGGGCAATTTCGTCATAAGCGAACAGATCGGTGGGATCTGCCATACCGAACAGCAGCGCGGTGCCGTGGTCTTCGAGAGCAATGGCGCGAAAACGCCGCGCCTGCGTTTCCGGCAATAAACGCACCGTATCCGGATTGAAGTTGTAGTACTTGAGATCGATGTAGGGAATGTTGAGCTGTTTGGCCAGCGCACCGGAAATCTGGTCTTCGGTGACGAAGCCGTTTTCGACAAAAAAACGACCGAGCTTGCGCCCGCTACGCTTCTGCTCGGTCAGTGCTAACTGGAGTTGTTCTTCAGAAAGCAGCTTTTGCTGAACCAAAAGTTCGCCCAGTCGAACCTTTTCCGGCCTAGCCATAGCGCTCCTTTATTGTCTGCTTATTGATGGTAAAACCAAATAACGGCCAGGAACGGGATTACTAAAGCAATAAGCCTGCCCGATTATTCAGGCGTCGCTTGATTCTGTTAACGCCGCCACAAGTAGCGGTAAACAAATCCGGGATAGGCCATGACCAGAAACAGGCAGGCAGTGACCACATAAAACTCCCAGTTCTGGTGTTGTACAGGCCCCAGTTTACGCTGCAGCAGGAAACCCACGCCACCCACCACAAAATACAGCATGATCAATTCCATCAAACGCCAGCCCAGCGCCTTGTGTTTATCCTTGGCGGGGACGATGAAAAATATACGCTCGATCAGAAATGGCAGGTTGGCGGCGACCAGCGCCGTCAACAGCAAGGCAATAACAGGTGTATTCATAGTGATTTACCAATTGCATACGCACACAACGCCATCAGCGGTTGCGGCAGGATACCGAGTGCCAGCATCCCCAAACCATTGGCACTCATTAATATACGCATGTCACTTTGCGGCGTGATCGGGGTCATATCATGCGGCTTGTCGAAATACATGAGTTTGACTACGCGCAAATAATAAAATGCGCCGATCAGTGAAAAAATAACGGCGGCCACGGCCAGCCAGGTGTAACCGGCATGAATCACCGCCTGCAACACCGACAATTTGGCATAGAAGCCAATCGTAGGCGGAATGCCGGCCAGCGAGAACATGAAGAGCAGCAGCATGAACGCAAACCACGGGCTACGCTGATTGAGGCCTTTCAGATCATCCAGGTTTTCGGCCTCGAAGCCTTTGCGCGACAGCAGCAGGATCATGCCGAAGGAGCCCAGCCCCATGAGGACATAACTGATCATATAGAACATGGCCGAGGTGTAGCCATTGATATCGGCAGCCAGCAAGCCGAGCAGCAGGAAGCCCATGTGCGCGATGGTTGAATAGGCCAGCATGCGCTTGAAGTTAGTCTGCGCAATGGCCGCTATATTACCCACTGCCATGGACAATACTGCCATGATCACCAGCATGGATTGCCAGTCGGGTGATAACGGCTGCAATCCTTGCGCCAGGATACGCAGTACAAAACCCAGCGCGGCTATTTTGCTGGCCGTACCAATGAACAGTGTCACCGCTGTTGGAGCACCCTGATATACATCGGGGATCCACATATGGAACGGTGCGACGCCCAACTTGAACGCCAGCCCGGCAACCACGAATACTAGACCGAATACCAGTACGGTATTGCTGCCCAACCCCTGTTGCAATACCGCAGCGACCTTGGCGATCTCCAGACTGCCTGTGGCCCCATACAGCATGGACATGCCATACAGCAGCATGCCCGAAGCCAGTGCGCCAAGCACAAAGTATTTCATCGCCGCCTCAGCCGCCACGGCCGAGTCACGCTGCAGCGCAACCAGCGCATACAGCGACAGACTCAGCAGTTCCAGCCCCATGTACAAAGTCAGGAAATGACTGGCGGAAATCATCACCATCATGCCCAGTGTGGCGAACAGCATCAGCACGAAGAATTCACCCTGGAACATGCCGCGCACCCGGATATATTCGCGCGAGTAAACCATGGTCACCGCCACGCTGAAATACACCACGAGTTTCAGCACATCGCCCAGCATATCGCTGACAAACATGCCATGCATGGCGTACACCACACTGCCACTTGCACCGGTAAATGTCAGCCAGCCGCAGCCCAGCAATGCCGCCAGGCTGAGAATATACGTAATGTAACGTTGTTCATCGCTGAGAAACAGGTCAAAAATCAGAATGAAAGAAACAGCCGCCAGCAGAAAGATTTCCGGCAGTAACGGCATCAAATCGGTGAGTGCAAAATTCATCCGTAGTCCTTATCAATACAGCTTAGGGCAGTTTGCTCTGCGCCACATGGGCGAGCAGGTTGTTCACCGAGGTGTGCATGACATCGGTAACCGGCTTGGGGTAGACACCCATCGCCAGCACCGCCACTGCAAGCACAGCCAAAAAGCTGAATTCGCGTGGGCTGATGTCCTGCAAGTCTTCAACGTGCGGGTTGGTGATATTCCCGAACACCACGCGCTTGTACATCCACAAGGTGTAAGCCGCACCGGTAATCAGCGTGGTCGCGGCCAGGAAGGCGTACCAGAAATTCACCTTGATGGCGCTCAGGATGACCATGAATTCACCAATGAAACCACTGGTGCCGGGCAAGCCGGCATTGGACATCGCAAACAGCATGAAGAACGCGGCAAATATCGGCATTTTCCTGGCCAGTCCGCCGTAATCGCTGATCTGACGCGAGTGCAGGCGATCGTACATCACGCCCACGCACAGAAACATCGCCGCCGAAACAAAGCCGTGTGAAACCATCTGCACCAGCCCGCCTTCCATGCCAAGGGCATCGAACATGAAAAAACCCAGGGTAACGAAACCCATGTGCGCGATGGAGGAATAGGCGATCAGCTTTTTCATGTCGCTCTGCGCCAGCGCAACAAAGCTGATATACACCACCGCGATCAATGAAATGGTGATAATGAAGCCGGACAGATAATGACTGGCATCCGGCGCAATGGGCAGATTGAAGCGCAGAAAACCATAGGCGCCGATTTTCAGCGTAATCGCAGCCAGTACTACTGAACCGCCAGTCGGCGCTTCGACGTGAGCATCCGGCAGCCAGGTATGCACCGGCCACATCGGTACTTTTACCGCGAACGACAGGAAGAACGCAATGAAGATCAGTATCTGCGCGGTCATGCCGATGGGCAGACGCTGATAATCAAGTATTTCGAAGCTGCCACCGGACTGGAAATACAGGTAAATAAACGCCACCAGCATCAACAGCGAGCCCATCAGGGTATACAGGAAGAATTTGAGCGCGGCGTACACCCGGTTTGGCCCGCCCCACACCCCGATGATAAGAAACATGGGGATCAGCATGGCCTCAAAAAACACATAGAACAGCATCGCATCCATCGCCGCGAACACCCCGTTGATGAGGCCTGACATGATCAAAAAGGCTGCCATGTATTGCGCAGTCTTGACCTGGATGACTTTCCAGCCAGCGATCACCACCAGCACGGTGGTGAAACTATTGAGCAGGACAAAAGGCATGGCGATGCCGTCTACGCCAAGATGGTAGTGAATATTGAATGCCGGAATCCAGCGTGCCAGTTCGGTGAACTGCATGCCGGCCGAGAGCGGGTCAAACTGGGTATAGAGCGGCAGTGTCACAGCAAAACCCAGGACAGCCCCCAGCAAGGCAATCCAGCGCGCCAATGGTGCATTGCGATCGGACCCGGTGGCGAGCACCAGCACACCGGCCATGATCGGCACCCATATGGACAGACTCAGTAGTGGGTATCCAGCTAGCATAAATTCCCTATTCTCTTGTATTTATTCATCGCCCGATGCATCAGGCGGCACGTACAAACCAGGTAAGCAGCGCAAATACGCCAATAATCATCGCAAAGGCGTAATGGTAAATATAACCGGACTGAAACTTGCGGATCACCCGTGAAAGCCATCCCACCACTCGCGCTGCGCCATTGACGAAAAAACCATCGATCACTTTTACATCACCATAGCGCCACAACAGATTCCCAAGCCTGCGGGCACCACCCGCAAAGAACCAGTCGTTGAAGATATCAAAGCCGTATTTATTTTCCATAATTGTGTAAATCAGGCTGAAACGCTGTTTGATTGCCGCCGGAATATCCGGACGTTTCATATAGAAGAACCAGGATACGGCCACGCCTGCAACCGCCAGCCACAGTGGCAAGGACGTCAGTGAATGCAAAGCCATGGCACCCGCGCCGTGAAACTCATGCGCCAGTTCTTCCATGGCCGGATGCAAGGTGCTATTGATGAAAATAGCACCCTTGAAATAGTCACCAAACAACATCGGCTGAATTGTGAAATACCCGATAACCAGAGACGGTATGGCCAGCATGATCAATGGCACGGTCACCACCCAGGGGGATTCGTGCGGTTTTCCGCCATGACCATGACCGTGGTCATCGTGACCATGTGCGTGGTCGGCATGCATGGGGAAACGCTCCTTGCCGTGGAAAACCAGGAAATACAGCCGGAACGAATAGAAGGCGGTGACGAATACGCTCGCCACGACGGCGAAATAGGCGAAGCTGGAACCTGGCAGATGCGATAATCCCACCGCCTCGATGATACTGTCCTTGGAATAAAAGCCCGACAGGAATGGCGTGCCGATCAGCGCCAGCGAACCAACCAGAAAGGTAATCCAGGTAATCGGCATGTACTTGCGCAAACCACCCATGTTACGAATGTCCTGGTCGTGATGCATACCCATGATGACCGAACCGGCTGCCAGGAACAGCAGCGCCTTGAAAAATGCGTGTGTCATCAAGTGAAACACGGCTACAGAATAGGCCGATGCGCCCAGTGCGACTGTCATGTAACCAAGCTGGGACAAGGTGGAATATGCTATTACACGCTTGATGTCGTTCTGGATCATACCCAGGAAACCCATGAACAGCGCGGTAATCGCGCCGATCACCATCACTACGGAAAGCGCGGTCTGCGACAGTTCGAATAAAGGTGACATACGCGCCACCATGAAAATGCCCGCCGTCACCATGGTGGCTGCGTGAATCAGTGCGGAAATCGGCGTAGGGCCTTCCATCGAATCGGGCAGCCATACATGCAGCGGGAACTGCGCCGATTTGCCCATCGCGCCGATAAACAGCAGGATGCAGATCAACGTCAATAACGACCATTCCTGTCCCGGGATAATGCTGATCGTGTGGCTTGCCATACTCGGTGCCTGAGCAAATACCGAGGCGTAATCGAGCGTACCAAAATAGGCCAGCACCAGGCCGATGCCCAGCAGGAAACCGAAATCGCCGACGCGGTTGACCAGAAAAGCTTTCAGGTTGGCATAGATCGCCGTGGGCTTGGTATGCCAGAAGCCAATCAACAGATACGAGACCAGACCCACCGCCTCCCACCCGAAGAACAGCTGAAGGAAGTTATTTGCCATTACCAGCATCAGCATGGCAAACGTAAACAACGAAATGTAGCTGAAGAAACGCTGATATCCCGGATCGTCCTTCATGTAGCCGATGGTGTAAATATGCACCATCAGCGAAACAAAGGTCACCACCAGCATCATCATGGTGGTCAGCGGGTCAATCAGGAAACCGATCTCGAAACGTATGTTGCCACTGGTCATCCAGGTATAAACAGTACCGTTGAATATATGCCCGGCCTGCACATCCTGAAAAATTATCCAGGAAACCCAGCACGCCACCGCCACACCGGCAATGGTGACCAGATGTGACAAGGTACGGCCGATAGCCCAGCCGAACAGACCCGTAATAATCGAGCCCAGCAGCGGCGCCATCGGCACCAGGAGATAAAGTTTTTGCATTTCCGTCATGGTTATTTCCCGTCGGGTTCGCCTCGGCGCCCGTTAGCCTTTCAGATGATCCAGATCGTCCACGTTGATGGTGTGCAGGTTACGGAACAGCACCACCAGAATGGCCAGGCCAATAGCGGATTCCGCCGCTGCCACGGTAAGAATGAAGAACACGAAAATTTGTCCTGCCGTATCGCCCATGTAGTGCGAAAAAGCGATGAAATTCATGTTCACTGCCAACAACATGAGTTCGATCGCCATGAGCAGGATGATGACGTTCTTGCGATTCAAAAATATGCCCAATATGCTGATGGCGAACAATATCGCGCCTAGCACCAGGTAATGCGAAAGTGACAACACGGGTATCCCCCTATGATTGCGGTGCCAGCAATGACGCTGGCGAATTATTTTTCAGGCTGCGAAATCTTTTCAGTCGATACTGCTTTTTCAGATGCCATGGAAACCATGCGAACACGATCTGCACGCTTGATTTTTACCTGCTGCGCCGGATCCTGATATTTGGTGTGCTTGCGGCGGCGCATGGTAAGCGCAATGGCGGCAACAATCGCCACCAGCAGAATCACCGCTGCCAGCTCAAACGGATACACGTATTGGGTATATAGCAGGCGTCCCAGTTCCTTGGTATTGCTGTAATTGGCAGCATGCGCAAGCGGCGCCGGAACGGCGCTCAGCCCGAACTGTTTGCCACCCAGCACGACGGCCATTTCCAGCACCATCAGCGTCGCCACAATACCGGCCAGCGGCAGGTAATCCCAGAAACCTTCGCGCAGCTTGTCCAGGTTGATATCGAGCATCATCACCACGAACAGGAACAGCACCATCACCGCACCCACATAGACCAGCACCAGGGTGATGGCGAGAAACTCCGCCTCAAGCATCAGCCATAATCCGGCAGCGGTAAAAAATGCCAGCACCAGGAACAGCGCCGCGTGTACCGGATTGCGTGCGGTGATGACGCGCATTCCGGCAAACAGCAATATCGCCGCGAAAAAGTAAAAAACTGCAGTTTCAAAATTCATACTGATCCACTCGATTCTTGAACAGCATTAACGGTATGGCGCATCTGCTGCGCGGGCTGCGGCAATTTGCGCTTCGTGCTTGTCGCCTACGGCGAGCAGCATGTCCTTGGTGTAATAGAGATCGCCGCGTTTCTCTCCGTGGTATTCGAGAATGTGTGTTTCCACAATCGAGTCCACCGGACAGGATTCTTCACAGAAACCGCAGAAAATGCACTTGGTCAGATCGATGTCATAGCGCGTCGTGCGGCGCGTGCCGTCGTCGCGCTTTTCCGACTCAATGGTGATGGCCAGCGCCGGGCATACCGCTTCGCACAATTTACAGGCAATGCAGCGTTCCTCGCCATTCGGATAGCGGCGCAACGCATGCAGGCCACGAAAGCGCGGCGACATCGGCGTTTTTTCTTCGGGGAACTGCACCGTAATCTTGCGCGCGAACAGATGCCGCCCGGTCAGGGCCATGCCGCGCAACAGCTCGGTGAGCAACATGCTCGAAAAGAAGTGTTTAATCGCTTTCATCAAATTACTCCATCATTCCACATTAGTGGAACAGGTAACCGTAGCGGGTTTGCATCATGCCCCCCACGAACAGCAGCCAGATCAGGGTGACTGGAATAAACACCTTCCAGCCCAGGCGCATGATCTGATCGTAGCGATAGCGCGGAAATGTGGCCCGGAACCACAGGAACAGGAACAGCACAAAACCCACTTTCAGCATCAGCCAGACGAAGGCCGGGATCCAGGTGAACGGCGCTATGTCAAACAGCGGATTCCAGCCTCCCAGGAACATCAACGCAACCAGCGTTGCGATCAAAATCATGTTGGCATATTCCGCCAGGAAAAATACCGCGAACGCCATGCCGGAATATTCCACATGAAAGCCGGCCACGATCTCGGATTCACCTTCAGCCACGTCAAACGGGGCGCGGTTGGTTTCCGCCACGCCGGCAATCAGGTACACAATGAACATCGGGAACAGCGGTAGCCAGTACCAGCTGAACACCCCGCCTGCCTGTCCCTTCACGATATCGATCAGATTCAGGCTTTGCGAAGCCATCAACACACCCACCAGCGCAAAGCCCATGGCGATTTCGTAAGACACGATTTGCGCGGCGGAACGCAGGCTGCCGAGGAATGCGTATTTTGAGTTGGATGCCCAACCCGCAATGATGACGCCGTACACACCCATGGAAGTGATCGCCATGATGTAGAGCAGGCCCGCGTCCACGTTGGCCAGTACCAGTTCCGGGGTGAACGGAATCACCGCCCAGGCAGCCAGCGCCGGGGCAATCGTCAGCACCGGCGCCAGCACGAACAGAAACTTGTTGGAGCCGCTGGGGATGATGATTTCCTTCATCATCAGCTTGAGTCCGTCGGCGATCGGTTGCAGCAGGCCCTTGAAGCCAACCCGGTTGGGGCCGATGCGCACCTGCATATAACCGATCACCTTGCGCTCGGCGTAGGTGAGGTAAGCCACTGCAATCATCAACGGGCCGACAATGGCAACAATCTTGGCCAGCGACCATACTGCTGGCCAGGTGAATCCAAACAGGTTTTGCAAGAATTCCATGTTATGCACGCTCCACGGAGACTTCACCCAGCATCGCGCCCAACGTGGCAGTCAGCGGGTGCGCGGCAGCCAGCCGCACACACTGATCCGGCAGTCTGTCATCTGCCAGGGCCCGCACCACAGCTCGCGCTTCACCCTGACGCACCGTCACCATGGCGCCATCGGCAAGGCCCAGGCGCGCCAGCAAGGCGGAATGCATGGACGCATTAGGCAATGCTGCGGCGCGCGTGCCATGCAGCGAAGCAGCACGGCGCACAATCGCATCGGCCTGGTACATGGGCACTTCGCCCACGCGAGTCAATGTGCCGGTAATGGCGGCCGATTGCAGTACCGGTCCGGACAAGCGGTTATTGAGCGCGCCCGCGGCCAGACCACTGCCGCCCAGCGCATCCTGACGCACGGCTTCACTGGTATCGTAGTCGAAACCTTTTACGCCAAGCATGGTGCCCAGCACGCGCAACACCTTCCATGCCGGGCGCGTTTCACCTAGCGGTTTGACCGTGCCGTTGAAGCTTTGCACGCGACCTTCAGTGCTGATGAAAGTACCTGAAGTTTCACTGAACGGTGCAATGGGCAACAACACATCTGCGTATTCCAGCGCGCTGTGTTTGTAAGCGCTCATCGCCACCACCATGTCAGCCGACTGTAATGCGCGCATGGCTGCGGCCGGATCATTGCAATCCAGCTCCGGCTCAGCACCCAGCAACAGATAAGCCTTGCGCGGTGTCGCCATCATGGCGGCCGCATTCATGCCTGCCTTCAGACCGGATTTGGATGGCACCGCGCCGGCAATGTAAGCGCCCACGCTATTGGCTGACTCGCCCAGACAACCGAAATTTGCTCCGGCAAGCCCTGCGATTACTTCGGCCAGTGAGTGCAGGTCGGCATACTGAGGATGGTGCTGCGCCAGATTGCCGAGGAATACCGCACGCCGCTCGGCACCTGTGAGGCTGGCAGCGATGGCCCGTGCCGCAGCGCCGACCGTGACATCCGCCAACACCGCCTTGATGGCTGCAGGCAATTCGGTCTGCCTGGTCTCAGCCAATGCCAGCGCAATTTGCGCAAGGGTATTGACCATGGCTTGCGGAGCGACAATGGCTTTATTGGCAAGCTTGGTGAGCAGATCATCGTCCACCGGATTCACCAGATTGAGTTGCGCACCGTGCTTCACGGCCTGACGCAAACGATGCGCGAGCAGGGGATGGTCATTGCGCAGCGTGCTGCCTATCACCAGTACCCGCTGCAGCCTGCTGATATCGGCAACCGCCATGCCCAGCCAGGGTGCGCCTTGCAGGCTGGCATCCAGCCTGAAATCGGCCTGTGCCAGACGGCTATCCACGTTACCGGTACCCAGGCCGCGCATCAGCTTTTGCAGCAGGTAGAGTTCTTCAACGGTCTGGTGCGACGTAGCCAGCGCGCCGATGCTGTCGGCACCATGTTGCTCGCGAATCTGCTTGAGGCCGTTGGCGACATATTCCAGTGCCGTCTGCCAATCCACTTCCAGCCATTTGCCATCCTGCTTGAGCATCGGACGGCTAAGGCGCTGTTCGGAATTCAGGCCTTCGTATGCGAAGCGATCCTTGTCGGACAGCCAGCATTCGTTGACCGCCTCGTTTTCCAATGGCAGTACCCGCATTACGCGGCTATCTTTAACTTGCACAATCAGATTGCTGCCCAGGCCATCGTGCGGGCTCACCGATTTGCGCCGCGACAGCTCCCAGCTGCGCGCGGTATAACGGAACGGCTTGCTGGTCAACGCGCCCACCGGGCACAGGTCGATGATGTTGCCGGACAGTTCGGAATCGATGGTCTTGCTGATGAACGGCATGATCTCGGAATGTTCGCCACGACCCACCTGCCCCATCTCCATGATGCCGGCGATTTCCTGGCCGAAACGCACGCAGCGCGTGCAGTGGATGCAGCGCGTCATGTCGGTGGCAACCAGCGGACCCAGATCTTTTTCCTTAACCACGCGCTTGGCTTCCTGGTAGCGCGAACTGCTGCCGCCGTAGCCAACTGCCAGATCCTGCAAGCTGCATTCGCCGCCCTGGTCGCAAATCGGGCAATCCAGCGGATGGTTGATCAGCAGGAATTCCATCACGCCCTTCTGCGCCTTGACAGCATAGTCGGATTTGGTGAACACCTTCATTCCATCGGTAACCGGTGTGGCGCAAGCCGGTAGCGGCTTGGCTGCCTTCTCCACCTGCACCAGACACATGCGGCAATTGGCCGCGATGGAAAGCTTTTTGTGATAGCAGAAATGCGGAATATAAATCCCGATCTGTGCTGCGGCCTCCATAATGGTGCCGCCCGCCGTCATCTGTATCTTGTTGCCGTCAATTTCGATCTCTAGCATCTGCTTCACCTAAACCTGCTTCACCTAAACCATGCATTTGCCATGTTCGATATGGTGCTCGAACTCGTGGCGATAGTGTTTGAGCATTGCCTGCACCGGCATCGCTGCCGCATCTCCCAGACCGCAGATGGTACGGCCGCCGATGTTGTGAGCGACATCGCTCAACAAATCGAGGTCTTCCGGCCTGCCTTGACCATGCTCGATGCGGTGAATCACCCGATACAGCCAGCCGGTGCCCTCGCGGCACGGGGTGCACTGTCCGCAGGATTCTTCAAAATAAAAATAGGATAAGCGTTCCAGTGCTTTCACCATGCACACCGTCTCGTCCATGATAATGACCGAGCCTGCACCCAGCGCCGAACCGGCTTTGGCGATGGAGTCGTAATCCATGGTGCACTGCATCATGATCTCGGCGGGCAGCACCGGGGTGGAAGAACCACCGGGAATGCAGGCCTTGAAGGTGTGTCCATCCCGAATGCCGCCTGCCATTTCCAGCAGCTCGGCAAAAGGCATCCCCATCGGCACTTCAAAATTTCCGGGGCGATTCACATGCCCGGATACCGAGAAGAGTTTGGTGCCGCCGTTATTGGGCTTGCCCAGTTCCAGAAATTTCTGCCCCCCTTCTCGAATGATGTAGGGGATGCTGGCGAAAGTTTCCGTGTTGTTGATCGTGGTGGGCTTGCCGTACAGGCCGAAACTGGCCGGAAACGGCGGCTTGAAACGCGGCTGACCCTTCTTGCCCTCGATGGATTCGAGCAGCGCGGTTTCCTCGCCGCAAATATAGGCGCCATAGCCATGGTGGTTGAACAGGTGAAAACTGAAGTCCGTGCCACAAATGTTGTCGCCCAGGAAGCCGGCTGCCCTTGCTTCTTCAAGCGCTGCTTCCATGCGTTCGTAGGTTTCCCATATTTCGCCGTGGATATAGTTGTAACCGCGCCTGGTACCCAGGGTATAGGCGGCGATCGCCATCCCTTCGATCAGCGCATGCGGGTTCAACAACATGATGTCGCGATCCTTGAATGTACCCGGTTCGCCCTCGTCGGAATTGCACACCAGATATTTGTCGCCATCAAAATGGCGCGGCATGAAGCTCCATTTCAACCCGGTTGGGAAGCCTGCACCGCCACGACCGCGCAAGGCCGATTTTTTTACCTCGGCAATGATGGTCTCGGCCGAGGTTTTTTCGCTGAGAATTTTGCGCAATGCGGCATAACCGCCGTTGGCCACATAGGTGGACAGCTTCCATGACTCAGGAAGATGTACCGTATTGAATATGACTTCGCCGCCTTTGATCACCATGTTATTTCAGCTCTTCGAGGATGCTGTCCACTTTCTCGGGCGTGAGAAAGCCTTCCATGCGGTGGTTGTTGATCATGCACAGCGGCGCATCGCCGCAGGCACCCATGCATTCACCCTCTTTCAGGGTAAAGCGGTTGTCTTCGGAAGTTTCGCCAAAACCGCATCCCAGCTTCTCTTTCAAGTGCTCGGCAATTTCAGGCGCCCCCATCAGCGCGCAGGAGATGTTGGTGCACAGGGTGATCTTGTGCCGGCCCACAGGAGCCGTGTTGTACATGTTGTAGAACGTCGCCACTTCATAGACTGCGATGGTCGGCATACCCAGATAGTCAGCAACAAAATTCATGGTTTCGGTGGACAGCCAGCCTTTTTCCACCTGGGCAATACGGAGCGCCGACATGACCGCGGACTGGCGCTGATTAGCCGGGTATTTGGCAATTTCGTAATCAATCCGGGCGAGGGAATCTGGGTTCAGCATTATCGGTCAATCTCCCCAAACACTATGTCTTGCGTGCCAATAATGGCAACCACGTCGGCAATCATATGGCCGCGTACCATCTCATCCAGAGCCGCCAGATGCGGGTAACCCGGCGCGCGGATTTTCAGGCGGTAAGGTTTGTTTGCGCCGTCTGACACCAGATAAATGCCGAACTCGCCCTTGGGGTGTTCAACTGCCGCGTAAGCCTCGCCCTCCGGCACATGCATGCCCTCGGTGAACAGCTTGAAATGATGGATCAACTCTTCCATGTTCTGTTTCATGTCCACTCGCGACGGCGGCGCCACTTTGTGATTGTCGGTGATCACCGGGCCGGGATTCTTGCGCAACCAGTCCACACATTGCTTGACGATACGGTTGCTTTGCCGCATTTCTTCCATGCGCACCAGATAGCGGTCGTAGCAGTCGCCATTCACCCCCACCGGGATGTCGAATTCCATGCGGTCGTAGACTTCGTAGGGCTGTTTCCTGCGCAGGTCCCACTCTATCCCCGAGCCGCGCAGCATGGGGCCGCTGAAACCCAGCGCCAGCGCGCGTTCCGGAGATACCACGCCGATGCCGACGGTACGCTGCTTCCAGATACGATTGTCGGTAAGCAGGGTTTCGTATTCGTCCACATAGGTCGGGAAACGCCGGGCGAAGTCTTCGATGAAGTCGAGTACGGAGCCCTGACGGTTGGTATTCATGTCGCGAATCGCGGCAGCATTGTGAATCTTGGACGCCTGGTACTGCGGCATCGTGTCGGGCAGATCGCGGTAAACGCCGCCGGGACGATAATAGGCCGCATGCATACGCGCGCCCGACACGGCTTCGTACACATCCATCAAATCTTCGCGTTCGCGAAATGCATACAGGAACACGGTCATTGCGCCGATATCCAGCGCATGCGCGCCCAGCCACAGCAGGTGGTTGAGAATGCGGGTGAGTTCGTCGAACAACACGCGGATATATTGCGCACGTTCCGGCACGGCAATGCCCATCAGCTTTTCGATGGCCATGACATAAGCGTGCTCGTTGCTCATCATGGACACATAGTCCAGGCGATCCATATATGGCAACGACTGGATGAAGGTCTTGTGCTCGGCGAGTTTTTCGGTAGCGCGATGCAGCAGCCCGATATGCGGATCGGCACGTTCAATCACCTCGCCATCCAACTCGAGCACCAGACGCAGCACGCCGTGCGCCGCCGGGTGCTGCGGCCCGAAGTTCATGGTGTAATTTCTGATTTCAGCCATCAGGCGCGCTCTCCGTAGTTCTCTTCACGCACAATGCGGGGCGTTACCTCGCGCGGGTCTATGCTCACCGGCTGGTAAATCACGCGCTGCTGTTCCGGGTCGTAACGCATTTCCACATTGCCGGACAGCGGAAAATCCTTGCGGAACGGGTGGCCTACAAATCCATAGTCGGTCAGAATACGGCGCAGGTCCGGGTGACCGTCGAATACAATTCCGAACAGGTCGAACGCCTCGCGCTCGAACCAGTTGGCGGCAGGCCATACCTTGACCAGGGAAGGCACTACCGGGAAATCATCCTCGCTTGCAAACGCGCGCACACGCACACGCCGATTCTTGCTGATGGAGAGCAGGTGATACACCACGGCATAACGCTGCCCTTCCCAGGCACCCTCCCGATAGGCGGAATAATCCATTCCGCACAGGTCGATCAATTGCTCAAAACGCAGACCGGCATGGTCGCGCAGCGTCGTCATCACTTCGGTAAGGTCGCGTGCGCGCACTTCGATGGTCAGTTCGCCCAGCGCATCCCGCTGCCGAACGAGCTTGGTGCCCAATGCAGTGATCAGGGTAACGGACAGGCTTTCCAGCGACGGATTCATGGTTTCTCGCTCTACCGGTTAACGCGCGATGGTGTTGGTGCGCTTGATTTTGTTCTGCAACTGGATAATGCCGTAAAGCAGCGCTTCGGCAGTCGGCGGACAGCCCGGCACATACACATCCACCGGTACGATGCGGTCGCAACCGCGTACCACGGAGTACGAGTAGTGATAATAGCCGCCCCCATTGGCGCAGGACCCCATGGAAATCACCCAGCGCGGCTCGGCCATCTGGTCATACACTTTGCGCAGCGCCGGCGCCATTTTGTTGCACAGTGTACCCGCCACAATCATGACGTCGGACTGGCGTGGACTGGGGCGAAACACAATACCAAAACGATCCAGGTCATAGCGCGATGCGCCGGCCTGCATCATTTCCACAGCACAGCATGCCAGACCAAAGGTCATCGGCCACAGCGAACCGGTACGAGTCCAGTTAATCAGCTTGTCGGCCGTGGTGGTGACGAAGCCTTTCTCCAAAACGCCTTCTATTCCCATTCCAGCGCCCCTTTCATCCACTCGTACACAAAGCCAACGACAAGAATTCCCAGGAAAATCACCATGGCAAGAAAACCGAACATACCGATTTCCTCGAGCACGATCGCCCACGGAAACAGGAAGGCGATTTCCAGATCAAACAAAATGAACAGGATGGCAACAAGATAATAACGCACGTCGAATTTCATGCGCGCATCCTCGAATGCCTCAAAGCCACACTCGTATGGCGAAAGTTTTTCACTGTCCGGATGATTGGGCGCCAGTAGCCAGCCAATGACCATCGGCCCTACGCCTACGGCGAGCCCAATCAACACGAACAATAAAACAGGAAAATAATTTGCTAGCATGCATCCGCTCCAAAGCCGTACGCAACCCTACCCAGGAAGCGTGCACAGCGTTTCAGTTTAGTAGCGCGAAAAGCGTCGTGTCAAGCTGAAAAAATAATTGTTTTACTCAAAACAATCAATAAGTTATGCAATCACCAAAGCTGATTGCCTCATAACCCGAATTTATGGTGCCGACGGCGAGACTCGAACTCGCACAGCTTTACGCCACTACCCCCTCAAGATAGCGTGTCTACCAATTTCACCACGTCGGCGTATTGACAGGACGGATTGATAATCCGCCCCAATGGCGGCTCCCGTATTACTTGGGAATTTCCCCGGCTTTTGACCCGGTATTGCCTGGAACTACATTACCTGCAGGCTGGGCTGGTGTTGGTACACTAGCGGGCGCCACAGGTTGAACTTGTGTTTTTTGCTGACCCTGCATTACGCCAACCGCTTTGGTTTGATGACCCGAAAGATAGGTCAGAGTCAGACTTGTCAGAAAAAAAACCGTTGCGAGGACGGCCGTGGCGTGACTCAAAAAATTGGCCGAGCCGGTGGAACCAAACAGGCTACCCGAAGCGCCACTGCCAAATGCGGCGCCCATATCGGCGCCTTTCCCCTGCTGTAACAGCACCAGCACAATCACTGACACTGCTGCCAGCACATGAAAAACCAAAATTGCTGTTTCCAAATCGATATCCTTAGCTTTGAGCTGCCCGGCAAATGGCAATGAATTCATCTGCAACCAGCGACGCGCCGCCTATCAAGCCACCATCAATATCCGGCTGAGCAAACAATTCTGCCGCATTGGCGGCTTTTACGCTACCACCATATTGAATCACCAGAGATGCCGCTATATTTTTATCCAATGCTGCCAACTTGCCACGAATAAAGGCATGTACGGCTTGCGCTTGCTGCGGGCTGGCCGTCTTGCCCGTACCGATCGCCCATACCGGCTCATAGGCCACGACCGCACGCCCTATGCCCGCAATACCGGAAACCGCCAGAACCGCATCCAGCTGGCGGCCAATAACCGCTTCGGTCACACCTGCCTCGCGCTGTTCCAGCGTTTCTCCCACACACAGGATCGGTATCAAACCGGCGGCCTGCGCAGCGGCAAATTTCGCCGCAACGGTCGCATCATCCTCGCCATACAACGCACGTCGCTCAGAGTGGCCAACGATGACATAGGTGCAACCGAAATCCTGCAACATCGCGGTGGAAACCTCGCCAGTATATGCTCCCTTCATGTGGTTGCTCACACTTTGAGCACCCCATGCCAGCGCACTGCCCGACAATATCGATTGCACCTGTGCCAGATACGGGAAAGGCGCACAAACTATGCAGCCCATCGCACGCTCTTGCCCCAATTCAAGCAGCAGCGCATCCAGCAATGTTTTGTTCTCAACCAGACTACCGTGCATTTTCCAGTTGCCTGCGACCAGTTTTTTGCGCATCGCCTATTCCGACCCATAGAAAGCCGCAAATAGTACACACAACACCAAGGGCTGGTCAATATTTTACCGGGCATTCCCTGTTTGATTTAACCGTACTGTCATAATTCTGTAACATTGGAACCTTACTATCAATGCCGCAATCTGGAGATTGGCATAAAGCAGCTATCGAGGTTTACAGAACTCCGATCAATCACCCGGCTATGCATACTGACCGATTACCGATGCCAAATTCACTCTGACCCACAGGTGCAGTGCACCCAGCGATCACCACTAGCGATGCTGGTTTTTTTGATTGGCGCACGTCAATGATGTTGATATAACGCCTTGTATTGGATTAGGTTACGCGCCGGGCAGCGTGACAAAAATCATCAACGATACAGGAGAACCAGAATCCCGAATCGGAAATACGAACTTCCAAGCCATGCCAGCTTTGCTGTCATTGGTCAGTAGAAATAGTGCCGGCATACCTCTGTATACTGGAGAGTTTTAATCAACAAACCATAAGATCGCGGTAAAATCCCTGCGAAAATACTGCTCACGCGAGGACGGGGTCGCAACGCTTTGCACTATCTGCATGACATACAAATTAAAGTTTTCCGGAAAGATGACCCTCTGATGAAGTGTGCGCTCTATCAAAATCAGCATATTTGCGAAACCAGCACCGGTCTCAATATGGTACGAATCACATGAGCAACCCGTTATCCACCCATCGCACACGCCGCTTCATGTGGCAGGACAAACTATTCCGTAACGCCACACGAATTTTTGCATTTATTGTGCTGGCCTTGCTGATTGGCATCCTGGCTTCTTTAGTCATGGGCAGCATGCCCGCCATTCGCGCATTTGGCATTGGATTTCTGACGGACAGCTCATGGAACCCGGTTACCGAAAAATTCGGGGCACTGGTACCCATCTATGGCACCTTGGCCACATCCGTTATCGCATTATTGATTGGCGTACCTCTCAGCTTCGGAATTGCTGTGTTTCTGACTGAACTTTCGCCAAAATGGCTGAAGCGCCCATTGGGTATTGCAATTGAATTACTGGCAGGCGTGCCCAGCATTATTTACGGCATGTGGGGGCTGTTCGTATTCGCTCCCTTGTTCGCTGAACATGTCCAACCCTGGCTGATTGACAAGCTGGGCCCGTTGCCCATATTCGGACCGCTGTTTCAGGGGGCACCGATGGGTATCGGCATGCTGACTGCCAGTTTGATTCTGGCCTTGATGGTGGTACCGTTTATTGCTTCCGTCATGCGCGACGTATTTGAAATCGTGCCGCCCTTGCTCAAGGAATCGGCATACGGCCTGGGCGCAACCACTTGGGAAGTGGTGTGGAATATTGTTCTTCCATATACCAAAATCGGCGTCGTTGGCAGCATCATGCTCGGGCTCGGACGCGCTCTGGGCGAAACCATGGCCATCACATTCGTGATAGGGAATGCGCATCAGCTCAGCACATCACTGATGATGCCCGGCAACACGATATCCTCTGCGCTGGCCAACGAATTTACCGAGGCCGATGGCAAACTATATACTTCGGCCCTGATCGAACTCGGGCTCATCCTCTTCTTCATCACCTTTATTGTGTTGGCCTTGTCCAAACTGCTACTGCTGCAATTGGGCAAGCACGAAGGCAAGAAAAGCTAGGAGCTTGCATGTTTTCCCTCTACGCACGGCGGCAATTCGCCAACAAGTTCAATTTGATCGCTTCGCTTGCGACCATGCTGATTGGCCTGTCAGCACTGGCATGGATACTATGGACATTGCTGACCTATGGCTTGGGTGGTGTAAGCATTGATATGTTTACCAAATCCACGCCCCCCCCAGGCAGTACCGGTGGACTTCTCAATGCCATTGTCGGCAGCTTGCTGATGACCATGGTCGCCACCCTGGTTGGCACGCCGATCGGCATTCTGGCAGGCACTTATCTGGCTGAATTCGGTCAACGTGGCTGGCTGGCACCGACCACCCGCTTCATCAATGACATTCTGCTCTCAGCACCATCCATCGTCATCGGTTTGTTTGTCTATGAGGTTTATGTGGTAAGCACCGGGCATTTCTCTGGTTGGGCCGGCGCATTTGCACTATCCCTGATCGTCATACCGGTAGTGGTACGTACGACTGAAAATATGCTTAAACTGGTTCCCAACAGCTTACGCGAGGCGGCAGCCGCACTGGGCGCTCCACATTGGAAAGTAATCACCATGGTGACATGGCGCGCATCCAAAGCGGGCATATTGACAGGAATTCTGCTGGCTATTGCACGCATCAGCGGCGAAACCGCGCCTTTGCTGTTCACGGCATTGAACAATCAATTCTGGAGCACCAACATGAATAAACCCATGGCCAACTTGCCGGTGGTGATTTTCCAGATGGCCATGAGTCCCTACGATGATTGGCACAAACTTGCCTGGGCGGGCGCGCTGCTGATTACGACGGCCGTGCTCGGACTCAGTGTCGCCGCGCGCATTCTGTTCCGTCAGCAATCCTCTTCCCATTAAGTTTTATACACGGAATCACTACATGAGTCAGAGCATGGAACACAACGCAAAAATCAGTCTGCGCAACCTGAATTTTTATTATGGCAAATCGCATGCCCTGAAAAACATCAATCTGGATATACCCGAACGCCAGGTGACTGCCTTTATCGGACCTTCAGGTTGTGGAAAATCCACCCTGCTGCGCACCATGAACCGCATGTACGACCTCTATCCAGGGCAGCGTGCCGAGGGTGAAATATTGCTGGACGGGCAGAATATCCTGGAAAAAGGTGCGGATCTCAATAAACTGCGCGCCCGGGTTGGCATGGTGTTCCAGAAGCCAACCCCCTTTCCCATGTCGATATACGACAATATTGCATTTGGCATCAAGCTGTATGAGAGCATGGGACGTTCAGACATGGATGAACGTGTGGAATGGGCACTCAAAAAAGCCGCCCTATGGAATGAAGTAAAGGATGTTCTGAACCGCAGTGGAAATAGTCTGTCTGGAGGCCAGCAACAGCGTCTGTGCATCGCACGCGGCATCGCAGTCAAGCCTGAAGTGTTATTGCTGGACGAACCCGCTTCGGCGCTCGACCCGATTTCCACCGCGCGTATTGAAGAGCTGATCCACGAACTTAAAACCGACTACACCATTGCCATCGTCACTCACAACATGCAGCAGGCGGCGCGGGTTTCCGATTTCACCGCCTACATGTACCTGGGTGAAATGATTGAATTCGGCAAGACCGATCTGGTATTTACCAATCCGAAACAGCAAGCCACTGAAGACTACATTACCGGGAAATTCGGTTGACCAGATCAGTTATTAGCTCGAAGGCGCTACCTGACGCACTGCCTGGGCGATATGCTCAGCCTGTAGCTGTGCCTGATCCGGGCAAGTACTCTCAACCATAACACGGATCAACGGCTCGGTTCCTGAAGCGCGCAATACAATCCGTCCGTCATTACCCAAAGCGCTTTCAGCATCCCCGCAGGCCTGCTGGACAGCAGCGTGATTGAGATCAAAACCTTTAGTGACCTTCACGTTCAGCAGCACTTGCGGGTAAAGTTTGAGATCGGCGGTGTATTCTGCCAGCGAAGTACCACAATCACGCAAGGCATGAAGTACCTGCAGTGCCGAGATGATGCCGTCACCTGTGGTGTGTTTGTCCAGACACAACACATGACCGGACGTTTCTCCGCCCAGTTGCCAGCCATTCTGCTGCAGCAGTTCAAGTACGTAACGGTCTCCCACCTTGGCGCGGGCGAACGGGATATTCAAACGTTCCAGCGCGTGCTCCATACCCAGATTAGTCATCAAGGTACCGACCACACCACCCTTCATATACCCCACTTCCAGACGATGTTTGGCAATGGCATAAACCAGTTGGTCGCCATCGAAAATCGTGCCATCGGCATCCGCCATCATCAGTCGATCGCCATCGCCATCCAGCGCAATGCCGAAATCAGCACGATGACGGCGCACCGCAGCATTCATCGCACTCGTATGCGTTGCACCGCATTCACGGTTAATATTGAAGCCATCCGGGTGATTGCCAATGGGAATGACTTCTGCGCCCAACTCGTGCAATACATGGGGGGCGACATGGTAAGTCGCACCGTGCGCGCAATCCAGCACAATGCGTAGACCACGCAAATCCCGATCAAATGGAAAGGTGCTTTTGCAAAACTCGATGTAGCGTGCAGCCGCATCTTCGATGCGCTTGACACGCCCCAAGCCTCTGGACGGCATGGTTTCCATCGGTTTATCCACGAGCGCTTCAATAGCCAGCTCGGTCGCATCCGGCAATTTTGCTCCGGTAGCAGAAAAGAACTTGATACCGTTGTCTTCAAACGGGTTATGCGAGGCGGAAATTACTACCCCCGCCTGCAGGCGCAGCGCTCGCGTCAGATAAGCCACCGCGGGCGTCGGCATGGGTCCTACCAGGCGTACATCGACGCCTGCCGCGCACAGGCCAGCCTGCAGTGCTGCCTCAAGCATATAACCTGAAATACGCGTGTCTTTCCCGATCAGGACCACCGGGTTTTCTCCCGCTGCCAGGCCCGAGGTATTGGAAGCCAGTACTTTTCCTGCCGCATAGCCCAAACGCATGACAAAATCCGGCGTGATCGGGTTATCCCCTACCCGGCCACGGACGCCGTCGGTACCAAAATATTTTCTACTCATCACACCCCTCCACTGCCTGAATTATTTTTAAGGCATCCTGACATGCGGCCACATCGTGAACCCGCAAAATACGCGCACCCCGCATGACAGCCAGCACATTTGCCGCCAAGCCGGCATATTCTCGCCGGCCGACTTCCCGATCCGTAATCTTGCCAAGCATGGTTTTGCGCGAAATACCCGCCAGTATCGGCACTTCCTGAGTAATACGGTCAAGATGACGTAAAAGTTTAAGATTATGCGCCAATGACTTTCCAAAACCGAAGCCCGGATCCACCACAATGCGTTCGCGCGCAATGCCGGCATCCATCGCTGCCGCAATCCGTGCGGCAAGAAACGCCGCAACCTCGGTGATGACATCATCGTAACTCGGATTGAGTTGCATCACCTGCGGCTCACCCTGTTTGTGCATCAAACACACAGCCGTATCGCCCGATGCAACCGCCTGCAATGCGCCTGGCGCCTGCAAAGCATCAATATCGTTGATCATGTGCGCGCCTGCTGCGATGGCTGCGGTCATGATTTCGGGTTTACGTGTATCCACTGACAATACCGCGCCGCAGCCGCGCAAAGCATCGAGTAACGGCAGCACCCGGTCCATCTCCTGCTGCAGCGGCACCCACTGGGCACCGGGGCGGGTAGATTCACCTCCGATATCAATGATCGCGGCGCCCTCTGCAATTAACTGCCAGGCATGTTCCACCGCATGATCAATATGCGTATACCGGCCACCGTCGGAAAATGAATCCGGGGTGACATTGAGTATTCCCATGATACGGGGGGTAGCCAAGTCAAGCTGAATAGTGCTGCAGTGCAGAATCATCGCAAATGAAACAAAAAAGCCAGGGGCTGCATTATAGCCCCTGGCTGGTGTGACTTACCTGTCGAATGTAATCAGGCTTCTTGTGCGGGTGCTGCAGCAGGTGCGGGTGGCGTTGCCGGAATACCACCCTGGGGCGGGTTAGGCGGACTCGCGTTGACACTGGGGGATGGCTTGGGTGGTCGCGGCGGCTGGCCTTTCATGATATCGCCGATCTGCTCCGAATCAATGGTTTCCCATTCCAGCAGCGCATGCGCCATGGCTTCAACCTTGTCACGGCTGTCTTCAAGGATTTTGCGCGCCAGCGTGTACTGCTGATCGATAATTCGACGGATTTCCATATCCACCTTTTGCATGGTGGCCTCGGATACATTCTTGTGCGTTGTCACACTTCGCCCAAGGAATACCTCTCCATCGTTCTCACCGTATACCATGGGGCCCAACGCATCCGACATACCCCATTGGGTCACCATGCGCCGCGCCATTTCCGTAGCCCGCTCGAAGTCGTTGGAAGCGCCCGTTGTCATGTGGTTCATGAACACTTCTTCAGCGATACGACCACCAAACAGCACCGAAATATTTTGCAGTATCTGTTCACGATCCATGCTGTAGCGGTCTTCGGTAGGCAACTGCATGGTCAGCCCCAAGGCACGTCCGCGCGGGATAATGGTGACCTTATGCACCGGATCGGTCTTGTCCAGCGTATAGGCCACAACAGCGTGACCCGCCTCATGATAGGCAGTATTGCGACGCTCGATTTCAGGCATGACCATGTTTTTGCGTTCAGCGCCCATCATGATCTTGTCTTTGGCATGCTCGAAATCGTCCATATCCACCAGGCGCTTATTACTTCGCGCAGCGAACAGCGCCGCTTCGTTTACCAGATTGGCCAAATCGGCGCCGGAAAATCCCGGCGTGCCGCGCGCCAGAATATCGGCGCGCACATCCGGCGCCATCGGAATCTTGCGCATATGCACCAGCAAAATCTGTTCGCGGCCACGAATATCAGGTAATGGAACCACGACTTGGCGGTCAAAACGGCCGGGCCGCAGCAAAGCCGGATCCAGCACATCGGGGCGGTTGGTAGCCGCAATCACGATAACGCCTACGGAAGCTTCGAAACCGTCCATCTCGACCAGCAACTGGTTCAGCGTCTGCTCACGTTCATCGTTGCCGCCGCCCATGCCTGCGCCACGCTGGCGACCGACCGCATCGATCTCGTCAATGAAAATGATACAAGGAGAGTGCTTTTTAGCCTGCTCGAACATATCCCGCACACGCGCTGCACCGACACCCACAAACATCTCGACGAAATCAGAGCCGGAAATACTGAAAAACGGCACTTTGGCTTCACCCGCAATGGCCTTGGCGAGCAGCGTTTTACCTGTACCCGGGCTACCCACCATCAGTATGCCGCGCGGAATACGTCCGCCCAGTTTCTGGAATTTGGACGGATCACGCAGAAACTCGACCAGTTCGGAAACTTCTTCCTTGGCTTCATCACACCCTGCCACGTCGGCAAAGGTAATCTGATTGGTGGATTCATCCAGCATGCGCGCCTTGCTCTTGCCGAACGAGAACGCGCCGCCCTTGCCGCCACCCTGCATCTGACGCATGAAGAATATCCACACGCCAATCAGGAGCAGCATTGGAAACCAGGACACGAACAGGCTCATCAGGAACGAGGGTTCCTCTTCCGGTTTTGCCTGGATTGCGACGCCATTCTTGAGCAAATCGGAAACCATCCAGGGGTCAGAAGGGGCGTAGGAAGTGAATTGCTTGCCATCACTTTTCACACCTTTCAGCACATGGTTGGAGATCACCACTTTGGTAATTTCACCTTGCTTCACTTCCTGGATGAATTGCGAGTAGTCCATTTGCGACTGCGCAGTCTGACGTGTGGTGAATTGATTGAATACCGTCATCAGCACCAAAGCCACAACCAGCCAAATGGCAATATTTTTAAACATGTTATTCACGTAACGCTCCTGTGAGCAGGTAAAAATTGCGAGTTTAAACTCATTCTAAACCGAATCCGGTACCACTGCCAGCATTTGGCAGCCTGCTTTTCCCGAGTAGATATACTTCACTACTGCGATCTCGCGAGGCGCGTGGTTTGCGTGTTACAACCTGCCCGAACTGACTTCGCATCGCCTTCACATATTCCTGAAAACCTTCGCCCTGAAAAGTCTTGACCAGCAAATCACCACCAGGTTTCAAATGATGGCAGGCAAATTCCAGCGCCAGTTCGCATAAATGCATGCTGCGCGCTTGATCGGCGCTGGCAACACCACTCATATTGGGTGCCATATCCGAAATTACAAGGTCTGGCAGCCGCCCCGCCAGCACTTGCTTCAACTCCATGAGCGCCGCCTCGCCGGTAAAATCACCCTGAATGAACGTCACCCCGGCAATCGAATCCATTTCCAGCAGATCCAGGGCGATGACCTTTGCGCCCAGTTTCGCGGCTATCTGCGACCAGCCACCGGGGGTTGCGCCCAGATCCACCACCAGCATGCCCGGACGAAGCAAATGATCGCGCGTATTGATTTCGTCGAGCTTGAACGCAGCGCGGGAACGATAGCCATGTTGCTTGGCCAGCTTCACATAAGGATCATTCACATGCTCGCGCATCCAGGCTTTGCTGGTTCTACTTGGCTTCATCGGCTAAAATCCGGGTTTGCTTTAGAAATGGCCATCATGATCACCCTCAATGCACTGCAACGCCGTTATTTGCGCGGACAAGCCCATCATCTGCATCCTGTTGTCATGATCGGAGATGCCGGACTGACCGACGCGGTCATGCGTGAAGTGGACATTAATCTGAAAAGCCACGAACTCATCAAGGTCAGGGTATTCGGAGATGACCGCGATAATCGCATTGCAATGATGGAAAAAATCTGTACCGACCTGGGCGCAGCACCGGTTCAACATATCGGCAAGCTTTTATTGATTTACCGCCCGGCGGCCAAACCAAAAATCAGCCTGCCAAAGTAAGCGATCAGCGGTTATTCTGCTTGAAAATCAATACCAGTCCCAACAAACTCTGCACCAGATAAACGATACTGGATACGCCATGCCAGCGTGCGAAACGGTCACGGAAGATGCTTTCCATGACCGCCTGCGGCATGGCACGCTCCTTGAGACTTTCCATGATGGGCTGAATACCGAAATGGGTCGCCAGAGTCAGCAGCAACATGACCAGCACTACCCAGAAAAACGCCTGTTTGAACGCACGGCCACCAAACGCAGCCAGACGCTGAATAATCAAATAAACCGCACAAGCGATACTGACATACGCCATGACGGCAAACATATGCCCGGCCAGGTTGCCAGCCAGCTGTTTGTCGGCCAGATGGGTGAACAGTACTGGCGCGGTAACGTAGCCGATCGCCCACAAACCGCCTACCCAAAAGGTAACGGCGATGCGGGCAAGCGCTTCAGGCAGGTTTTTCATGGCCTATACGTAACTCACATCCAGCACTTCGTATTGGCGCACACCGCTGGGGGCCTGCACATCGGCGGTATCGCCTGCACTTTTGCCAATCAATGCTCGCGCAATCGGTGAACTGATGGATATCTTGAATTGCTTGATGTCGGCTTCATCGTCCCCGACGATCTGATAAGTCACAGTGGTGCCGGTTTCAAGATCTTCCAACTCGACGGTTGCACCGAATACGACGCGTCCGTCCGCATCCACCTCTGCAGGATTGATGATCTGGGCCGAGGACAGCTTGCCTTCCAGGTCGGCAATACGTCCCTCGATAAAACCCTGTTTTTCCTTGGCAGCATCGTATTCAGCATTTTCAGACAAATCACCCTGCGCGCGCGCCTCCGCAATGGCGGTAATCACCGACGGGCGCTCTATGGTTTTCAAACGATGCAGTTCCTGGCGCAGCATTTCTGCGCCTTTGACTGTCAAGGGAATCTTGCTCATTGCACTCATATACTTAATCCTTATCGGGCAGGTAATTGCCGATGCAATCCCTGCAGGTCATAAACATTCAGCTCGCTCATCGCCTGCATTCCGATACAGGCGGCGCGTGCCCCGGCCAGCGTGGTGTAGTAAGTAACGCGTTGCGCCAGTGCGACACGGCGAATTTCCACCGAATCGCGCACGGCACGTTTGTCGTCTACCACGTTGACGATCAGGCTGATCTCGTTGTTTTTAATCATGTCTACAATATGCGGACGCCCCTCGGCTACTTTATTGACAATGGTCACTGCCAGCCCGCCAGCAGCAAGTGCCGTTGCCGTGCCACGTGTTGCGAGTAGCGTAAAGCCCAGATTGATCAACTGTGCGCCGATTTCGACGACTTTTTCTTTATCCGCATTGCGCACACTGATGAAAGCTGCACCACCCTTGGGAAGCTTCACGCCCGCCGCCAGCTGCGACTTGACAAAGGCCTCGCCGAAACTGGCGCCAACGCCCATGACTTCACCCGTGGACTTCATCTCCGGCCCCAGCAAGGTGTCCACGCCCTGGAATTTGGCGAAGGGAAATACCGCTTCTTTTACCGAGAAATAGGGCGGCACCACTTCTTTTTCAATCCCCTGCTCAGCCAGGCTGCGCCCTGCCATGCAGCGCGCGGCTACTTTGGCAAGCTGGATACCGGTGGCTTTGGACACGAACGGCACGGTACGCGAAGCGCGCGGATTGACCTCAAGCACGTACACCGTATCACCCTGTAGCGCGAACTGCACGTTCATTAGTCCAACTACATTGAGCGCACGTGCCATGGCGACCGTCTGACGACGGATTTCATCCTGGATTTCAGCCGACAGACTGTAGGGCGGCAATGAGCACGCCGAATCACCCGAATGCACGCCAGCCTGTTCGATATGTTCCATGATGCCGCCGATGAGCACCTGTTTGCCGTCGCTGATGGCGTCCACATCCACTTCAATGGCATCGTTGAGGAAGCGATCCAGCAGTACCGGCGAGTCATTGGAAACCTTGACGGCTTCGCGCATATAGCGCTGCAAATCAGCTTCCTCACGCACGATTTCCATGGCCCGGCCGCCCAGCACATAGGAGGGGCGAACCACCAGCGGATAACCGATTTCCGCCGCCAGGCGAAGCGCTTCATCGGCGGAACGGGCGGTACGGTTAGGCGGTTGCTTCAAGCCCAGTCCTACCAGAAGCTGCTGAAAACGTTCGCGGTCTTCGGCACAATCAATCATGTCCGGTGTCGTGCCGATGATCGGCGTGCCAAAAGCCTCCAGATCGCGCGCCAGTTTGAGCGGGGTCTGCCCGCCATATTGCACAATCACGCCGACCGGCTTCTCGATACGTACGATTTCCAGTACATCCTCCAGTGTTACCGACTCAAAATACAGCCGGTCGGAGGTGTCATAATCGGTGGATACCGTTTCCGGGTTACAGTTGACCATGATGGTCTCGTAACCGTCCTCGCGCATCGCCAGTGCGGCATGGACGCAACAGTAATCGAACTCGATACCCTGTCCGATACGATTCGGCCCGCCGCCCAGTACCATGATTTTCTTGCGGTCGCTTGGCTGCGCTTCGCATTCTTCCTCGTAAGTGGAATACAGATAGGCGGTGTGGGTGGAAAACTCGGCCGCACAGGTATCCACACGTTTGTATACCGGATGGATGCCCAGCGCCCAGCGCTTTGCCCGCACCGCGTGCTTGTCGCAGCCCAGCAACCTTGCCAGCCTGCGGTCGGCGAAGCCATTGCGCTTGAGATGACGTAATTCATCTGCACCGAGGTCGCCCAGCGTGCGGCCTTTGAGTGCCGCCTCGTCTGCCACCAGGGCTTCGATCTGTACCAGGAACCACGGGTCGATTTTGGTAAAATCGAATATCTCATCCAGGCTCATGCCGATACGGAACGCATCCGCTACATACCAGATACGCTCAGGCCCCGGATTGCCGATTTCCGCTTCGATCACATCACGATCTGTGGTGATTTCGTCCAGCCCGTCCATGCCGGTTTCCAGTCCGCGCAACGCTTTCTGGAAAGATTCACGGAAGGTCCGGCCAATGGCCATCACCTCGCCTACCGACTTCATCTGGGTAGTCAGGCGGTCGTTGGCCTGCGGGAATTTCTCGAAGGCAAAGCGCGGTATCTTGGTGACGACGTAGTCGATGCTGGGCTCGAACGAAGCCGGCGTCGTACCGCCGGTAATGTCATTTTTCAGCTCATCCAGCGTATAACCCACCGCGAGCTTGGCGGCGATCTTGGCGATGGGAAAGCCGGTCGCCTTGGACGCCAGTGCCGAGGAACGCGAAACCCGCGGGTTCATCTCGATCACTACCATGCGTCCGTCCGCAGGGTTGATGCCGAACTGCACGTTGGAACCACCGGTCTCGACACCGATCTCGCGCAGTACCGCGATCGAGGCATTACGCAGAATCTGGTATTCCTTGTCGGTCAGCGTTTGCGACGGCGCCACGGTAATGGAGTCGCCGGTATGCACGCCCATCGGATCGAGGTTTTCGATGGAGCAGACGATGATGCAGTTGTCGGCGCGGTCGCGCACTACCTCCATCTCGTATTCTTTCCAGCCGATCAGCGACTCCTCGATCAGCAGTTCCCGCGTGGGTGATGCTTCCAGACCACGCTCGCAAATGGCGATGAATTCTTCGCGGTTGTAAGCAATGCCACCGCCGGTGCCGCCCATCGTAAAGGACGGACGAATAATGGTGGGAAAACCCATCACCGCCTGCACCTGCAAGGCTTCTTCCATACTATGCGCAATGGAGGAGCGTGGCGAGGCAAGCCCGATACGGGTCATCGCCTGCTTGAATTTCTCGCGGTCTTCTGCCATGTCGATGGCGTCGCGCGAAGCGCCGATCATCTCGACGCCGAATTTTTCCAGCACGCCGTGTCTGGCCAGATCGAGCGCGCAGTTCAGCGCAGTCTGCCCGCCCATGGTCGGCAGCAAAGCCTCGGGCCGCTCTTTCTCGATGATTTTTTCCAGCGCCTGCCAGGTAATCGGCTCGATGTAGGTGACATCGGCCATCTCCGGGTCGGTCATGATGGTGGCCGGGTTGGAGTTCACCAGGATCACCTTGTAACCCTCCTCGCGCAACGCCTTGCAAGCCTGCGCGCCGGAATAATCGAACTCGCACGCCTGGCCGATGACAATTGGGCCGGCGCCGATAATGAGGATGCTATGGATGTCAGTACGTTTCGGCATGGCTTAACGGTGGGCTTTCTGCATCATGGCCACGAAGCGGTCAAACAGATAACCGACGTCATGGGGGCCGGGGCTGGCTTCAGGGTGGCCCTGGAAGCTGAACGCCGGTACATCGGTACGTGCAAAACCCTGCAGCGAGCCGTCGAACAGGGAAACATGGGTCACGCGCAGGTTGGCGGGAAGCGAGTCGGCATCCACCGCAAAACCATGATTCTGGCTGGTGATTGCCACGCGTCCCGTGTCGAGGTCTTTTACCGGATGGTTAGCGCCATGGTGACCGAATTTCATCTTGATGGTTTTGGCACCGGAAGCCAGCGCCAGCAACTGGTGTCCGAGGCAAATACCGAAAATCGGAATGCCGGTCGTCACCAACTCGCTAAGTGCAGCAATGGCGTAATCACATGGCTCGGGATCACCCGGGCCGTTGGACAGGAAAATACCGTCCGGCTTGAGCGCCAGCGCCGCTTGTGCGCTGGCCTGGGCGGGCAGCACAGTCAGCTTGCAGCCACGTTCGACCAACATGCGCAGGATATTGCGTTTCACCCCATAATCGTAGGCAACCACATGGAACGGCATGTTGTCCGGCTTGGCGTAACCATTACCCAATTGCCATTCGCCTTCTTCCCATGGGTAGGCGCTACTGCAGCTGACCACTTTGGCGAGGTCCATTCCAGCCAGACCGGGAAAACCGCGCGCCTGCGCCAGCGCCTCGGCTTCATCGACATGCCCGGCCATGATGCAGCCGGACTGCGCGCCCGTCTCGCGCAGGATGCGGGTGAGACGACGCGTATCAATATCGGCGATGGCAATGACATTTTCAGCCACAAGATAATCGGACAAAGATTGCGTGCAACGGAAATTACTGGCCACTAGCGGCAGATCACGTATTACCAGGCCCGCCGCATGAACCCTGTCGGCTTCCACATCCTCGGCATTAACGCCAGTATTACCGATGTGGGGATAGGTAAGCGTGACAATCTGGCGAGCGTAGGACGGGTCGGTCAGGATTTCCTGATAACCGGTCATGGCGGTGTTGAACACAACCTCGCCCACAGTAATACCTGATGCTCCAATGGCTACGCCGCGGAAGACGGAACCATCGGCAAGCACCAGAATGGCGGGTTGAGCGTGCGGCAAGGGAGTACTCCGGTATAAGACTTACACGAAGAGGCGGGCCGGGTTTTCACCCGCCCGCCTCTGAAATATGTGTGTCATTTTAGCCGAAAGCGGCCTCGAACTCAATGCAAGTTCAGCGCAGGCCGAGCACGTCCTGCATATCATACTGTCCGGCGGGGCGCTTCGCCAGAAAACGCGCGGCCCGCAACGCCCCCTGTGCAAAGGTCATGCGGCTGGATGCCTTGTGGGTAATTTCGACGCGTTCGCCAATGCCGGCAAACATCACGGTATGGTCACCAACGATATCCCCACCGCGTACCGTGGCAAAACCGATGGTCGACGGCTGACGCTCGCCGGTCACGCCTTCACGGCCATATACCGCGCATTCGGACAAATCGCGCCCGAGCGCATCGGCCACCACTTCGCCCATGCGTAGCGCCGTACCGGACGGCGCATCCACTTTGTGGCGATGATGCGCTTCAATGATTTCGATGTCGTAACCTTCGTTGAGCACCTTGGCCGCGATTTCCAGCAACTTGAAAGTGAGATTCACGCCCACGCTCATATTCGGGGCAAATACCACGCCGATATCCTGGCCGGCGGCGGCGATCGCCTGTTTTTGTTCGGCAGAGAAGCCCGTCGTGCCGATAATCATATTCACACCCAGTTTGCGGCACTGCGCCAGATGCTGGAGCGTGGCCTCAGGGCGCGTGAAATCGATCAGCACATTGGCTCCCGTCAAAGCTGCTGCCATGTCATCGCTAACCATAACCTCTGCCGGCCCGCCCAGCACGCTCGCATCACGGCCTGCAAACGGGCTGCCGCTACGTTCCAACGCACCATGCAGCACGCAATCCGGTGCTAGCGCAACCGCCTCCAGCAACACCCGGCCCATCCGTCCGGAACTGCCCGCGATAACAACTTTAATCGGTGTGGCGATGCTCATTTTCCACCTGCAACGGGTTCGGCAGGCGTCGTGACAGCATCGGGGACCGGTGCCGCAACAGCGGGGGTATTCGCGTCAGCGGGCGCTGTTTCATCGGTGGTCAGCGCGGTGTTGATATCCACTTCCTTGCCGTCATTCTTCACTTCCACAATACGCTTTGCCAAATCGCCATCGAAATACACGGCGACGCGGCGTTTGGTGATCAGCTTGCCGGCTTTTTTATCGATATAGACATAATCCCAACGACTGGTGTGGAACATATCCTTCACCAGGGGTGTACCCATAATGAAGCTTATTTGCGCACGGGTCATACCGATTCTGAGCTTGGCCACATTCGTGCTATCCACATAGTTACCCTGCTGGATATCGATTTTATAAGGCGTCAGGGATGGCATGGAAAAGGACGGCATGCTTTTGCAACCAGCCAGTGCAAGGCTGGCTATGAAAATCAGGATCAAGGCGCGCATATTTTAGTCTGGAGTTTGCAAAGCAAAATAAAGGCACTATGATAGCTCAGATAACCTGCACGAGACACTCCCCATCATGAGCGACCCCAGCGATCTGAAAAGCATCGGCCTCAAAGCCACTCTGCCCCGACTGAAAATCCTCGATTTGTTCGAGAGTTCGGAAAAACGCCACCTTAACGCTGAAGAAGTTTATCGCCTGCTGATTGCCGAAGATATCGATATCGGCCTTGCCACCGTGTACCGTGTATTGACCCAGTTCGAACAGGCCGGACTGCTGATCCGCCATCATTTCGACAGCGACAAAGCCGTTTACGAACTCAATAGCGGCGGGCATCACGACCATCTGGTGTGCATACAATGCGGACGTGTGGAAGAGTTTTTCGACGAGGAAATCGAGCGCCGCCAGAAAAAAGTCGCCGCCCAGCGCGGCTTTACCATTCACGATCACTCACTGCATATTTACGCGGACTGCACGAAAAGCACGTGTCCGCATAAATCCAAATAATCCTGCTGCACCATCTTCAAGGCAAAGCCATCACCTTGAACGATTCGATCCACAACTTCAATCAATACTTGCCTGCTACGGGGACGGGTAACGACGGACGATCAGGCGTTCAGCATCTCGGCTGCGTGTTTGCGCGTGGTGTCGGTAATGGTGACCCCACCCAGCATGCGGGCAATCTCATCCACGCGCGCTGACGCATCCAGCACTGCGATATGGCTCGCCACGCTGCCCGCCCGCACCACCTTGCTGACTTGCAGGTGCTGTTGACCGCAGGCGGCCACTTGCGGCAGGTGCGTAATACATAAAACCTGGCGGCTGCCGGACAGGTTTTTAAGCAGCGTTCCCACAATTTCTGCCACGCTCCCTCCGATACCCACATCAACTTCGTCGAAAATCAGGGTCGGCACGCCGGCCATCTGGCTGACCGCGGTTTGCAGCGCCAGGCTGATACGCGACAACTCGCCACCCGACGCCACCTTGGCCAGGGCTTTTGGTGCCGTGCCCGCGTGCGGCGCAACCATGAACTCGACCTGTTCCAGACCATGCGCATTGCCTTCCGGAAGCGGCGTCAAATTGATCTCGAATGCACCGCCAGCCAGGGCCAACTGCTGTATGGATAAGGTCACGCTGGTTGCCAGTTTCCTGGCTGCCCTGGCACGCCCGGCACTGAGCTTTCCTGCATGAGCAAGCCACTGTTCGCGCGCGGCATGGGCTGCCTGTTCCAGTGCCAGCGGATCGGCCGTTGCGCCGAGTTCGCCGAGTCGGGTTTGCGCATTGCTCAACAGTTCGGGGATCTGCTCCACCTTGACGCGATATTTACGCGCCGTATCAAGTACAAGCTCAATACGCGATTCGACTTCCTTCAATCGAGCCGGGTCGGCTTCAAGGTGATCCAGATAACGGCGCAGGCTGTGCGTGGCCTCCTGCAACTGGAGAACGGCGGATTCCACCAGCTCGCAGGTCGGCTGCAGGTCAGCATCGTATTCCGCCAGGCTCATCAGCCGCGCGCTGACTGCGCCGATCTGCTGTTCGGCAGCCGCCTCACCTTCCGACAGATTATCCAGCGCCAGGCCCACGCCCTCCAGCAGACTGGCGGCATTGGCCAGGCGGCGATGCTCTGCCTGCAGTTCGCCCCAGCCCGCCAATGTAAATTGAAGCGCGTCCACATCCGTGACCAGCCATTGCAGGCGCTCGCGTTCGGCGTCGAGCTCGCTGCTGTTGTCACGCAGCGCGTTAAGCCGGTCGTGCAGTTCGCGCCAGTGGCGATAAGTATCGGCCACCTGCCGCGCCAAGGCTTGCAGGCCGCCGTAACTGTCGAGCAGATCGCGCTGGGCGGCTGTTTTGAGCAGCGACTGATGCGCGTGCTGGCCGTGAATATCGACGAGAAATTCACCCGCCTCACGCAACTGCTGTGCGGTCACACTGCGGCCATTGATAAAACAACGCGAGCGGCCATTGTTGTCGATCACTCGACGCAGCAAACAGGCGGTTTCGTCATCCAGCGCATTTTCGGTCAACCAGGCTTGCAGGCCGGGCAAGGCGCTGCTATCGAAGTCGGCGCTAATGTCGGCACGGGCCGCTCCCTCACGGATCACGCTGGCATCGCCGCGTCCGCCCAGTGCCAGCGCCAGCGCGTCCACCAGTATGGATTTACCTGCACCAGTCTCGCCGGTCAGCACAGTAAACCCGGCCTCGAATTCAATCTCGAGCGCGTCCACGATGACAAAATCCCGCAAGCTGAGTTGACGTAGCATTTAAAGCTGGGTACCCCAGTGCAGCTTATGCCTGAGCGTAAAGTAGTAGCTGTAATTTTTGGGATGCAGCAGGCGCATGGTCTTGGGTGCGCGGGTGACCAGGATGCGGTCGCCTGGCTCGACATCAAAATGGCGCTGTCCGTCAAAGTAGACGCGCGCATCGCGTGCATCGATCAGGCGCAACTCGATTGCGGAGCGGCTGTTTACCGCAATTGGTCTGGCCGACAGGGTATGTGCGCAGATGGGCACCAGCACGAGCGCTTCCAGCGTGGGATGCAGAATCGGCCCGCCCGCAGATAGCGCATAGGCGGTAGAGCCGGTAGGCGTGGCAATCACCAGGCCGTCGGAGCGTTGGCGATAAACAAAATCACCGTCAATAAACACCTCGAATTCTATCAACCGCCCGCTACTGGCTTTACTCACCACTACATCATTGAAAGCACACGCATCAAACACCTCTTCGCCATCACGCACCACCCTGGCATTCAGCAACAGGCGCTGCTCGGCTACATATTCGCCATCCAGGATGGCATCCATGCTTTCGAGCATCGTTTCTACCGGCACATCGGTCAAAAAACCCAGATGCCCCTGGTTGACGCCAACCAGCGGGATGTCGTCCTTCACCAGGATGCGTGCAATGGACAGCATGGTACCGTCGCCACCCAGCACCACCGCCAGATCCGCACGCGTGCCCAGCCCGGCCAATTCGGCTATCGGGTAAACATCGCTGCCGATATGCTCTGCGGTATTGCGCGCAATCAGCACATCATGGCCGCGATCATTCAGATAGTCTGCCAGCCGCAACAGCGCTTCGCCAATTTCAGGACTATCGTATTTGCCCACCAGGGCGATGGTTTGAAAGGTTTCAGACATGAACTGAATTATAGCGGCGGGCTTTGGGTATTGATACAGTCTGGCAGCAACTGGCTGACCGGCAGCATCTCAAAGAACCTTGCCCTTGATGTACCGGAACTCCTGGGTGGCGCCTTCATAACCCCAGGAATCCGCTCTGACTTCATGGATGACGATATAGCTCGCTGGATCAAGATTGCCCAGAACCGGCTCGAAGGCAGCGAATACTTTTTGAACATATTCGGCTTTCTGATTTTTTGTGTTGGTTCCTTCAGTAATCTTGATATCGAGGTAGAAAGTTGCCAAACCCTGTGATGCGACGGAAGTGCCGCCTATGAACCACTCGTTGGCCGCCACATACTCGACCGCAACCGAGGTGAGTTCTCTCTTTTTTCCCAGTACATCAGCCGTGAATTCGGTAAGGAAAGCTGCAATCCTGCTCGTCGTTTCGGCAGATTTCGGAGCGCTGATTGTTGCGGGGTGGAATCACGACGCTCATGCCTTGAGCGAGTTGCGTTCGGATACACCGTACCCATTTCCCCGTCCGCCCATACGGAGCAATCCATGAACCCCCCAGCAAGGCAGCAACCCGCACCGCCCGGTATGGGCCTCGACTTTACCCTGTTGAACTTCCCGTCAGGCCTGAATCCAGTTTCCAGCCCGGCACTTGAATTGCATTCAATTAACGAGACGACTAGCATGGCTATAATTTACTGTGCATGAAGAAGCCGACATGAGTGTCAATACCGCCGAGTTCAAATCCAAGTGCCTGAAACTGATCGACCAGGTTGCCTCCACCCACGAACCGCTGGTGATCGCCAAACACGGCAAGCCCATGGTCAGGCTGGTGCCCCTTGAGTGCGAAACTCCGGCCAGCCTGTTCGGCTACATGAAAAACACCGGCCAGATTCTGGGTGACATCGTGGAGGTACCCCATGAACCCTTTGCTGCCGAAAGCGGAGAAGAGGACCGCCTCTACGCCGATTTAAAGCTCAAGAAAAAGGCTTGAAATGGGCAGTCTGCTCCTGGATACCCACGTCTGGCTCTGGCTGGCTTTCGGCACCCCTGAAAAAATCAAGACAAGCACACGCAAAGCACTGGAACAAGTCAGCCCGGACGAACCGCTGCTCATCTCGATCATTCCTGGGCCTGCCCATGACAGTGGAAGCCTGGATCGAACGCGCCCTGGATCGCCGCGCTTGCCACTGCCCGCAGCGAGATGTGCTCGTCACTCACGACAAGAAAATTCTCGACTATGGCACCGCCGGACACGTCAAAGTTCTGCCGACCTGATCGGCCACCGGCAAATTTGCCAATCACCCCGGGTTTGAAGTGAGCAAGCCACCTTGAGCAAACCCGACGACCTCTACCGGCTGCATCGCCTGCTCGATGGGCGGCGCAGCACCATCAGCCGCCAGGCATTGATGGACGAACTGGCAATTTCCCGCTCCAAACTCACCCGCCTCATCACTGACCTGCGCAACCAGCTCGGCGCGCCCCTCATCTTCGACGCAGCATATAACGGCTACCGCTATGACACCGCAGACGGGCGCCACCCCCTGCCCGGCCTGTGGTTCACCAGCGCGGAACTCCATGCCCTCATCACTCTCAATCACCTGCTGCAAACCCTTCAACCCGGCCTGCTGGATTCCGCACTCGCGCCCATCCGTACCCGCATCGACGCGCTCCTCCAAACCGAACACCTCGGCAGCGGCGAAGCGCACAAGCGCATCCGCATCCTGGCCATGGCCGCCCGCGCCAAAGACCTGCGCCATTTTCAAATCGTCGCCGGCGCCGTACTGCAACGCAAACGGCTCATCATCCAGTATTACAACCGCGACCGCAGCCAAACCAGCGAACGCGAAATCTCGCCCCAACGGCTCACCCACTACCGCGACAACTGGTACCTCGATGCCTGGTGCCATCAGAAAAAAGGCCTGCGCATCTTCGCCGTCGAATGCATCCGCCAGGCAACCA